>NZ_JAEQCE010000030.1:0-79733 GCF_020738665.1 Microcoleus sp. PH2017_08_TRC_O_A | reverse complement strand
AAGATTCTAAAAGAAGGAATGTAACTCGCATTAAAATTGCCAAGTTACACAATCGAATTGCCGACACCCGCCAAGACTTCCTACACAAATTGTCAACCAAAATAGTCAACGAAAACCAAGTAATTATTTTGGAAGATTTGAACGTGTCAGGCATGGTCAAGAATCGTAAACTTGCCAGTGCAATTAGTCTGCAAGGATGGAGAGAATTCAGGACTCTTTGTGAGGGCAAGTCGGAGAAATTTGGCAGGGAATTCAAGGTAATTAGTAGGTGGGAACCGACTAGCCAAATCTGTGCAGATTGTGGATTCAAATGGGGGAAGATTGATTTATCTATTCGTTCAGTGCTTTGCGTCAGTTGCGGTGTTGAGCAAGATAGAGATGAAAACACCTTAAATGTACGCGGAGACAGAGTAAGACTATGAAAGGTAGCATCAGTCGATGAGGCGTAAAGAATCCCCGCGCGTTTACGCCGGGGAGTATGTCAATGAGAGATTACTACCCGCTGAGGTGGTTGGGAGCTTTGGGAGCGCAAGTCGAAATTCTGGTACCTTGGGACTTGCGAGAGAAAATAGCTGTAGAAATCCAAAATACTGGCAACTTATACCTATAGTCTTTTGCCCGATAATTATTAAAGCTATTGTGGAAAACTTGCATATTTCTGTGGAAAACCCCCTTTTTCCTGTGGAAAACCACAACTAAACGAAGTGCGATTGCTCTCACCAGATTGATAGGATTTAAAAAATTGGAGGAATTGCGATCGCCTTTCATCGCCTTCCTCCTTTATCACTCAACCTGCTTTTTACTGGAAATACAGCCTAAATCTTTCTTGCTTCATCCTTACCTCTTGCTGATTCCTTCTTCCCTCTCTTGCGCCTCGTAGCTAATTTGGTCGGAATGGTAAGCAGGCGGCTCAACGTGAATTAAGATGCGTACAGGGCTGAAACGTTCTTCCAAACGGGCTTCAACTTCTTCTGTGATCCGGTGAGCAGTTTCTACATCGACAGCATTGACAATCATGTGCATATCAATAAACACTTGACGCCCGATCAGCCCGCGAGAGGCGATCGAGTGACAATTAACAACTCCGGGCACATCCATGGCAATTGCTTGGATGACTTCCGGTGCGATCGCCATTTCATCCACCAACCAAGGCAAATTTTCCGTTAAAACTTTCCAACCGCTGTGAAATACCAAAAGAGCAACTGGAAAAGACAAAAACACATCCAGGGATTGCAATTGAGGTATCTTTAAAATCTGACCTTGCCAAACACCAATCAACCCGCCGATGACCATAATTGTCACCCAAACATCGCTCATCGTGTGCTGGGCGTCAGCCACCAAAATCGCGCTACCGAGACGTTTGCCAACTCTGCGCTCGTAAAAAGTTACAAAAATATTAATCCCCAGTACCAGCAGCAAAATCCACAGTTCATTTGGGGATATTTTGACAGCTTTACCGCCGTGTAGCAGCCTTTCGACAGCACCGCTGAGAATTTCAAAACAGGCAATTCCCAGAAAAACTGCAATTCCCAGAGCTCCGAGAGCGTCAAATTTCTGGTGTCCGTAGGGATGATCGCGATCGGGTTGCGGATTGGCATAATGATTAGTTACCAATCCTAAAATATTATTAGCGCTGTCCGTGACGCTGTGCAAGGCATCTGCCAGCAAACTCAAGGAACCAGTCAGCCATCCCACGCCTGCTTTAATTGCCATCACTAGCAAGTTTAGCAATAAGGTAATGATTAAAACCTTGCGGACTTCGGAACGGTTATCGGCAACCATAGAATCTCCTCTATCAGCGATCGAGTTTTCTGGCTTCTAGTTTAAAGCGTATCAAGTCACGAAAGGTTAAAAGTATTATAGAATCTAGCTTGCAACTAGATTTATTTTCATTAATTTAGCCAAGCTTGTTGAGAGAAGTTTCAATTAATAGCATTCTCGCAGTCCAATTGAGCTGGAACGTACTTCTTTTGGGTTACTATATTTTTTAGCATTAACGATTGTATATTAAATTTCATTGCCCATGTCTCTTTCTCCGCTGACACTGAATTTAGTTGAAGGTTCTGTCTCGTTTAGCTTTTCCCCGGAAGCTGCGCGGGATTTGCAAAGTGCGATCGCCACTTTGATGGACAGCTTGAAAGCCGTAGCAGCCAAAACCGCTGGTGCTAAAGCTTCTCCCCAAAAACCGATGGAATATCGGTATGCAGGGGATGTATTTTTGGAGGTTTTCTGCAACCCAAATATTTGGGCGACTCCTTTTGCTGCGAAAGTGCTGATTACGGTTAGGGACGATCGCCTGCGCGTCACCACCGAAGCCGAACTGAGCCGCCTGCGCGACGATCTCGCTCAGTATATCGAACAAGTTGGTTGAGATGCTTCAACCTGAAACCCGTCGGTTTATCAAGGTTGCATTCTTAATGAATTAGCAGGTTTTGTCAAAGCTTAGTAGGGTGCGTCAGCTATGGTTATTTCATATATAATTAAAAAGCTCTGAGCTGACGCACCCTACGACCAAACTAAGAGGGCTGAAGCCCAACAACGTACCTCATCATTCTGAGAACCGCTATATCTCTAATTGACAAGCTCTAAGCTGAGGCAACCTACGACTTTTTTCTAACTGATAGCTATCAGCAGGCGAAGCCGACCATTCCCACATTGAACCTGCATAATTCTTAGCATCAAAGCCGAAACTTGTCAAGACCGAAGTCAACCACGCAGACCTAATTCCGCCACTACAATAACTCACAATTTTAGTTGACAGCGAAACACCTTTCTGCTGCAAGATTTCGACAATTTCCCCGCGAGAGAGGAGTTGTCCCTGCTTGTCCATCAACTGTTTGTAATAAAGGTGAATTGCCCCGGGAATGTGGCCGCCCCGCGTTTCTCCGTAAGGTGTTTTACCTGCATATTCTCGCGGCTCTCGGGCATCAATAACTGCTAAATTATCATTGCCTAAAATAGCTTTTAAATCATCCCGATTGATTTCCCAAGTCGAGCGGCGAGATACGATAAAATCTCCGGGTGGCGGTGAATGATTTGCACCTTTTACTTGACAAATTCCAGCTTTGACTAAAGCTCGATATCCTCCATCTACAAAAACAGCTTTTTCGTGTCCCAAAGTTCGCAGCATCCACACAATTCGCCCGTCTTCGCCCCATCCTTTCACGGAATTGGCGATCGCGATTACAGGTTTGTCTTGACAAATTCCCAGTGCTTGCAGTTTTTCTGTTAAGATTGTGTCATCTTCGAGAATTTTGCCTTTGTGCGGAAAGTGCGATCGCGAAAATTCCTGCCAAGTTACGGGAATAGCTGGCGGGAGACGGCAAAACCACTTTAAAATAGGTTGGCGAGCATCGAGCAAGGTAGCTCCTCGTGACAGCAACTCCTTAGCTATATCTGCACTTACTATCCAATTATCTGCTAAATTACACATCAATTAGAGATAATTTATTGAGCAACTTTTGCTGTATTAGCACCGCAGGCTACAACCCCTTTAGTATCCATTGTTGGCTTAGCTGGTTTAATCTTGCCAGAAGCAACATTTAGACACAAGATTGTTTGGGTCTTATTTCCTGCCAAAAAGACTCCACCCACAAAACTTTTGAGATTAGATTGATTCGACACTGCATAATTAAATACAGCTTTGTTTACTGTATCAATTGAATATTTGTAATTAGCTGTGTCAGCTTTAATGCCGAGAGCTAGATTAGAAACAGAACTTGTAAAACCCGTATTATTGCGATAGTAGTCTTGCTGAGCTTTATTCATTTCTACCACATATTGTTTGGCTGCTGATTCCTGAGTTTTAAGGGTTGGCGACAACTGAGCATGAGCCACTGTAGGAAACAAAACTGGTAGAATTAGAGTTGCGATCGCAATTTTTATCTGCTGGTTACGAGAGCTATAAATCATGTTTTTACCATTGCTTAAAACTTGAATGGCGGTAGGACACCGCACGGCCGTGTCTTTACATATCTGCGGCTTTGGCTACATATTTCACGTCAAATTCATCGCTCGACCTAATTAGCCAAAGCAGTATTATTCGCAAAAATTAATCATGAACTGAGCGGTGGAGTAACATACAATTAAACTAATTGTTTTGCTTGAAACTGTTTCAAATCTCCCGGAGCAACCGTGCCGTATTCTGTGATAATTCCCGAGATTAATGCAGCCGGAGTTACATCAAAAGCTGGATTGTAAAATTCTACTCCTTCAGGACAAATTCGGGTAGTTCCAACTTGATACATTTCAACTGAATCGCGTTCTTCAATGGGGATTTGGCTACCGTCGGAAAGTTCAAAATCAATTGTTGACAGAGGAGCGGCGACAAAGAAGGGGACGTTGTGAGCTTTGGCAACAATTGCTAAACTGTAAGTGCCAATTTTATTGGCGGCGTCGCCGTTAGCAGCGATTCTGTCTGCACCGACAACTACGGCGTGAATCATGCCGAGTTTCATGCAGTGGGCGGCCATATTGTCGGCGATTAATGTGACGGGAATTCCTTCTTGCACGCATTCCCAAGTGGTGAGTTTGGCGCCTTGGAGACGGGGGCGAGTTTCGTCAGCAAAAACTCTGCCGAGTCGGCCTTCTCGCCAAGCAGAACGAAATACGCCTAAGGCTGTACCGTAGCCGGCTGTGGCTAACGCACCGGCATTGCAGTGAGTTAGTAAGTTCAATTTTTCTGGTGTTGCTGGTAGAACTTCTAAACCTTTGTCGCCGATATCTTTACAAGTTTGTACGTCTTCTGCTTGAATGGTTTTAGCCATTTCTAACAAAGTTTTTTGTACTTGTTCGACGGAACCGCTAGTTTGATTTGCTGTTTTGAGCATTCGGGATATTGCCCAAAACAAATTAACTGCTGTGGGACGAGTCGATCGCAATAATTCACCAACTTGTTCTAGTTTAGCCAGAAATTCGGTGCGATCGCCCGTTTCGATTTCCCTCGCACCCAAATACATCCCGTAAGCTGCTGCTACCCCAATCGCCGGAGCACCTCGCACGATCATAGTTTTAATCGCCTCAGCCATATCTTGAGAGTTGGTAATTTCGACTGTAGCGTATTCTTTGGGCAGTCGGTTTTGCTCAATTAGCAGCACTCGGTCTTCAATCCAGGTGACGGGGGAAACTGGGGATTTTTGAGCTGTCATCGATTTCAATGATATGAGGGACAAGTTTCTATGATGCCATGAAGGCGACTCTTCCTCCTATGTTATGAGCGATAGGCTGGATTTGCCAAAATCCCTGTCCTGCCGTTGGAGATTGGAGATTGGAGATTGGAGATTTATTGCATATTTACGAATATATGGGTACAGAATTAACAAAAATTATTGTTCAACAGGGATACTCTCGATCGGCTGTTGCGGATTTAAATTGTATATTTCCCGGAACTGTTCCCCACTCCTCAAATTCTCCTCTGGAACATAGCACGCTATCTCTCGCTCGCCCAGCAGCTTATCGACCCATATTGCGTTTCATGCGATCGAGTTCTTCCTCAGCTTCCCAGTTTTGAAACTTTTGTTCTAGAGGGTCTGCCGCCTTAAAACTGTTATAATTAGAACTCTGATTCCAACCCTTTGTATCCCAATTCTGCTCAGTTTTATCTGCTTTAGCGGTAGTTTTAGTTTTCGCTTCTGCGGCTTTGGCCCGGACTTCTTTTCGGCGCAATTGAATTTGGCGGTACAATTCTTTGGCTTTTTCTATCCGTTCTTTGCAGCCTTGCATTTGTCCCCAGCGCTGATTTCCCTGACGCAGCAAAGCTGCTTGTCGCTCTTGGGCGGCTTGAGCGAGATCCAGCCTTTGAGCTGCTTTGGCTTTGTTGGCGCGATCGTTCCAGCGCTGAATTTCTTGGGCGGCGGACAGAATTTCTGCTTGCAGTGTTTTCTCTTGTTTCTGAATCTCTAGAATCAGTCGCAGGGTGTCTTCTTCTTGTTCCTTGAGTTGTTCTTCTATTGCCTGCAATTCCAGGTGGGGGTTGCTACGCAAAAATTCTTCTAATCGGGTTTCTAGAAAGCGGCTGACATCATCAAATATGCTCATTTTTTATGAAAATTCTGTGTTATTGGTTATTTGTTATTGGTTATTTGTTATTCGTTTTTAGCAGTTGAGATTCCCCAGCGATCGATTTATTAGGTACTAACAACTGACCCTTCGACTTCGCTCAAGGCACCGCAACTGACAACTGATAACTGATATCGTTTCCGGTTGCATGGTCAGGTGATTTAACCTTTCTAGAACACTATTGACACAGAGTCCGAGAATAGAGAGCTGAATACAGGACGATGCTACCGGAATTGATATGACAACTGACAACTGACAACTGACAACTGTCAACTGTCAACTAACGGATTAGAACTTTTGTCCGACAAAAACCGATCGCACATCTCCACCCTTGCGGATAACTGCTTCTTGATTTTTGATTTCTGCCAGAGTCCAACCGCTAGCGCCGATGCTTTCACCGACATAAATTCTGCGGGCTACACCGTCTACTTCAAACAAAGCAGCCGATCGATCGCCCAATTCCAAAATCCCCACTAGCGTCTGGGCGGAAGTCGGCGCGCCGGTAACAGCCGCTGCCGATTGCTGGGGCGCTGGCGCGGATTGCCCTGCTGCTGGCGCTGGTGCTGATTCAGTTTCGCGAGCCAAAATCTTTGGCTGCACAGACTCCGAGGGGGAAGCAGCAGCCGCGAGGGGACTGCGATTGCCAGCGGTGGCGATCGCGCGACCGGAGGCAGAGGCTGACGGTGAAGGCGAACCTGCTGCGGTTTGAGAAGCTGCCGGAACCGCCACATTCACCTGAGTCGGAGCCGCCGGAGCCACAGTCACCTGAGCGGGGGGAGGGATGACTACGACTTGGGGTGCAGGTGCTCCCGGCGCGGCGGCGGCTTGTTCTAGGGCATTCGCGATGCGGTTGACTGCTGTCGAAAGACCTGCGGTTGCCGGTGGCGCGCCGGAAATTGAAATGCTCGGGAGTGTTCCTGGGGTTGCGGCTCCCGGAACTGTGGCAAGTTGCGAGTTAGCCTGAGGAGCTTTTTTTTGTTCGATCGCTACTAGCGATCGCTGCACGTATTCGACAAACTGGGTGTCTGGTGCAATTTTGCCACTTGCTGCCGGCGTCTGCGGGGTCGGGGCTGCGGGCAAGCGCACCAGTCCCGACCTGCTTGCCAGCCACAATCCCATGACTAGAAGCAGCGACCCACAGGCTGCTCCTAGCAGGATTCGGTCAAATGATTGTTTGGACTGTTTTTTGGTTGTTTCTAGGGCGACTTGGCGGGCGATCGCTGCTACCTCTTGTTCCCCGCCTCGCGGAGGTTCTGGCGCCAACTGCGACAAAACTATTTGAGGTACCGAGATGGATTTTAGCGCCACGAATTCTGCTGGTGGCATCTGCTCGGCTGGCAGTCCCTCGCTGCCGTCGAATGCTCGATCGACTCCTTCAAACAGTTCGTCCATCAACCGATCGGCGTAGGACTCTACTGCCACTGTTTCGGATGGCACTGTTTCGACGGTCGCCACCACGGCGATCGGATCGGACGCTGATTCCAAGGACATCTGTTTGGCGATTACTTTTTGAGGCATAGTTTTTTGTTGGCTCCCGCTCCTCGACAACTCTGAGATTCTCAACTTCAGATTTCTACAGGATACTTGTGATGTTGACCAATTCTTGGCTTAGAACAGGTTAATTGTAGCTCAACTCATAACAAAATTTTTAGTCTTTGGCAAACTTATTGCCCGGTCTCTACTTCTGAAGCAAGCTGTTTTCCGCCTTTTTGCCTGCTAATTTCTGCTGCCACTTTTACTCAGCCTTAGTCTCATACACATTTTAGTTTTTTTGTCAATGCCCATTCAGGGCTTTCCCCGGCTCTAGACACACAACTTGACTTTACGGCTAATCGATTGAAGAATTGGAGAATTGGAGAATTCAAGAATTGACACCAATGACTATTGAAATACAATATAAGGGACAAATAGAATTACCTGGTGAAAAAATACAGTTACATCTATAAAAAAAGAAGGTTATAGCCTTTCTCAGAAAGATGAGGTACTAATGGGCATAGGGCATAGGGCATAGAGCATAGGACTCGCGGGCATACCTCACTTTTTTGAGAAAGGCTATATATTAATGTATGAGATATTGCCAAACATTTAGGATGGCAGTTAAATAGTATTTATTTTTGCCATTTAAAAAAGTTACAAAGAAATCGTCAACATTACCTTTGAATTCCTTGAAATACTATAGCAAACATCTTAACGCTTTCTCCACTACTTATCTCAACGATTTGCGCGGAGCAATTCTCGCATCTCCTTATTTTGCCATCAATAATCTCAACCGCGACTTCATCGGTACAAAAGGGTTTTCACTGGTATTCCAGCGTTCAGAGATTGCACAAGTCGAACAGAAATTCCCCTGCTTCAAACCCTATCTAGACCAAGCCCTACAGTCAGCTTGTAATGCTTTTTACCTCAACCCTCTACTGCTGAAAGAAGGTTCTCGCGTCGATCCGCATATCGATCTTTGCGATCGTATTGCAAAACAGTTGAACCGCCCGCGACAGTCAGCGTATTGTATGTGCAAGTACCAATAAATCTCGAAGGCGGAGAGTTGGTGTTGCGCTGTCACAAAAAACAAGTCGGGCAAATTAAGCCAGAAGCAAATACGCTGGTGTATTTCCAAGGAGACTTAACCCATTCTGTGAATGCAGTTACAAGTCCTGGGACTCGCCTGAGTTTGGTTTGCGAACAGTACAGTTTGAGTGAAACAGAATTAGCAGATATTCCCGGATTTACATTAGAATCTCGGGCTGTAAAATCCAAAATAAAATAAGACAGTTCCGAGCTTTCATCTAATAAGCTGAGGTGCATCTAAATTTCACAGTTAAGTTTGATAAAATTATTGTGGAGTGGGCGTCTCGCCCGAAAAATTCACTTAGATTTTGATAAAATTATTGTGG
Organism: Microcoleus sp. PH2017_08_TRC_O_A; assembly: GCF_020738665.1. Classification (NCBI taxonomy): domain Bacteria; kingdom Bacillati; phylum Cyanobacteriota; class Cyanophyceae; order Oscillatoriales; family Microcoleaceae; genus Microcoleus; species Microcoleus sp. PH2017_08_TRC_O_A. The sequence goes on along the minus strand of NZ_JAEQCE010000030.1, from coordinate 70,785 downwards.
GGTGGGCGTCTCGCCCGCACAAAAAACCTAACTTAGATGCGGAACAGCTTATTATGTCTTCCTTCTAATTAAAAATCATGTACTCAGATCCAGTTCAAACAGAATATTCTCGCCTCGCCAAGCGATATGATAGTCGTTGGTCATTTTATGTCAATGCCACAATTGGGGAAACACTCAACCGTCTAGAAATTAACCAAGGAGAACGTATTTTAGACCTTGGTTGTGGAACCGGGGTTTTAATCCAGCGTCTGTTACAGGTGTCTCCAGAATCAGAAGTTATCGGAATTGACGCCTGTGCCGAAATGCTCGAAATTGCCAAACAGAAACTACCTGAATTTGTGGAGTTAAAACTAGGTAGTGCTGACAACCTGCCATTTCCCAGCAACTATTTTGATCTAGTAGTTTCAACCAGTGCATTTCATTTTTTTCGAGATCCATTCCAAGCACTCCAAGAAGCAAAACGGGTTCTCAAACCTAATGGTCGTCTAGTGATTACAGATTGGTGTTATGATTATCTAACTTGCAAGGTTTGTGACTTTTTCCTGCGATGTTTTAACCGCGCTCATTTGCGTACCTATGGAGTCGCGGAATGTCAAGCGATGATGCAAAGTGAGGGATTGCAAGAAGTTGAAATTGAACGATACAAAATCGATTGGTTTTGGGGGATGATGACAGCGACAGCAGTCAATCGATTTTAGATTTTAGATTTTATGATTGATTAACTCATTGATCCAACAGTGATAACACCCGCTGTAATTCCCCACAAGCTGCCTGAAGCGATGGCGGTGCATCTTCTGGTAAGCTTTGAGAATAACATCGATCGGCTAAATTCTCAACATAGGTTTTGCAAATAGCCTCATTTTTCTCATATTTTGCGTAAGCATCCTCCTCATTCACAGTTTCTCCCTGCAAATAGTGTATCCAAGTCTCAATATTGCGCTTGGGGACGAAAATTGCGATCGCCTCATGGGATTCCCTCTTTCCTGAGCATCTTGATCGAGTATACTAGCTAACTGATTTAGTCTGTCTTGTGGCGTACCCGTATCTGCATCAATTAATACCACTAATGCGATCGATACCCGGTTTTTATTCTGGCGATAAGCTTTCACTTCCACCGGATACTGACTGCGTACATACTGTTCTCCAGATTGGCTACCGGGCGGACAAATCTTAGTCCGAAATAGACCTGTGAAACCTCGCTTTTTCAGGAAATGACGGGCAAAAACCTCCTGCTGTCTGTCCTCGCAGAGAATGACAATCTGAACTCTACGCTGACTCATTCAACCATCCCCGTGCAATCAATTCAGAAACTGGCAATCCAGAATTATCAGCTACTTCACTACTAATTCGTTTAACTCGAACCGCAGCATTGCTTTGACGCTCAAACCAATAGCCAATCGGTGAAGCTAACAGATAGTTAATTAACTCAGGATGGTGAGAAATTAGTAAAGCTTGAAGTTTTCCCTCGTTACAAAGGTCATAAAGTTCAATCAGCCAAGGTTGAATTTCTGGTAATGCTAAAAAGTTTTCCGGTTCATCAATCCACAAAGTATAGTCTTCAGATTTTGTACCGTGAATCAGGGTATATAAAGCAACTAGGGTTTTTTGTCCATCCGACAATTCTCCCAAGCGATATTCAATTGGTTTGATATTGTCTGTTTCTCCTGAAAACCGCAGTTTTAACAACACATTTTCTTCGCTGACTCGCTCAAATTTAAAATTGTTGAATCCATTCAAAACATCTTTTAAAATATTTCCTATTTCCGCAACCTTACCTTGATCTTCAGATAAGTAGCGATACCAAGAAACAAAATTTTCCATTTTTGGAGTCAAACGCATTTGTTCTTGCTTGCTTTCATCAACCATCAAGCTGGGAACAACTTGCACGATGATAAATCGCGCCATCCGTTCTCTAAACCAAGTTAACTTCGTGTTGTCGTTTCTTGGCATTAATGAAGGCAGAATAGATTGCGACCAGTCAAACTGGTATTTCGGGCCTGGCGAATAATCATCTCGATAGAGTTGAACTTCGCCGAATTCAAATTGTAGTAAAAGTCGGTTATCAAAGAGCAGACTCTCGTACCTAACACGACATTTATCTCCATACTCATCGATTTGTAATTGATATGTGTAGCAGCCGTCATTACCGAGAATTTCTAGCTCGAAACGCTGAATTTGTAAGGTTTGCCAGCGGGTGAAGTCCGCAGGTTTGAAAATTCCTTCTACCTTACTGTCGCCGCTGATAAATGCTTGAATTTTTTGCAATACTTCAAAAACAGTCGATTTACCTGAACCGTTAGCACCTAGAAATAGATTAATTGCATCAAAGTCAAGTTCAAAGTTTACCAGACAGCGAAAATTGTCAATATATATTCGTTTCAGCATGGGATTTTTTTACTTATAATTCCTCTAGCTCCTGTCATTGTTAACAGGAGCCAAACACAACACTCGGACAACCAAAATTACCCCAGCCGTTCGGCTAAGTCCAACCACCGCTCAGTCGCAGTATCAATTTCGTGAGTCAATTTAGCCAAACGATCGGATAACTTCTTCACCTCCGCAAAGCCGCTCGGAGCATTGTTGGACAAAATCTTCTCAATCTCTGCTTTCTCTGCTTCCAGCTTCGGAATTTTAGTCTCTAATTGCTCGTATTCCCGCTTATCATTGAAGGAAACTTTAGTTGATTTTTGAGGAGCAACTTTGGCTGATGAATTGTTGGATTCAGCGGTGCGTGTAAGTTTTTCTTTGTCTTTTTGTCCTTTGAGTTCTTTGGCTTCTTCGGCTTTCTTGTAATCTAAATACACTGAGTAATTGCCGGGATATAAACGCAAATTGCCGCCAGGTTCCAAGGCGAACACCATGTCGATCGTCCGATCGAGAAAATAGCGATCGTGCGATACTACAATTACGCAGCCGTTAAAGTCTTCGAGATAATCCTCTAAAACCGCCAGAGTCTGCACGTCTAGGTCGTTTGTGGGTTCGTCGAGAATCAGCACGTTGGGCGCACTCATCAGCACTTTCAGCAAAAATAACCTGCGCTTTTCGCCGCCCGAAAGCTTGTTAATGGGTGCATACTGTTGGTTGGGCGGAAACAGAAACTTTTCCAGCATTTGAGAAGCGGTAATGATTTCCCCATCCGCCGTTTGCACCAATTCCGCCACACTTTTGAGATATTCAATCACCCGCTGGTCTTCATTCGGTGTCAAATCCTCTGAATGCTGGTCGAAATAACCGATATGAATGGTTGTGCCAATTTCCACAGTACCGGAATCCGGCTGAATTCGTCCGGTAATGATATCCATCAGCGTGGATTTGCCGGCGCCGTTGCAGCCAATAATGCCAATCCGGTCTTCGGGAGTGAAATTGTAGGTAAAATCTTTAATTAAAGTGCGATCGCCATAGGCTTTACGAATATTCAACAACTCAATGACTTTCTTGCCAATTCGGCGGCCGGCTGTAGCAATCTCGACTTTACCATTGGCTGTTTTAAATTCTTCTGCGCGCATATCTTTAATGCGATCGATCCGAGCTTTTTGCTTCGTACTGCGCGCTTTCGGCCCCTTCTTGAGCCATTCCAACTCACGCCGCAATACTCCCGAAAATTTGCGCTGAGTGCTGGCGGCGGATTCTTCCGCTAGGGCTTTTTTCTCCAAGTAATAAGCGTAATTGCCAGCATAATTGTATAGGTCGGCGCGATCGATCTCTAGGATGCGATTGGTAACGCGATCGAGAAAATAGCGATCGTGCGTAATCAGCAACAAAGCACCGCGATAGCCGTTCAAATAGTTCTGCAACCACTCCACAGACAGCGCATCCAAGTGGTTTGTCGGTTCATCCATCAACAACACATCAGGTTCAGACAACAGCGCCGTTGCTAAGGCAATTCGCTTGCGGTAGCCACCGGACAAGTCGCCAATTTTGGCATGAAAATCCTCAATCCCCAGCTTCGTCAAAATCAATTTAGCCTTAGTTTCCAAATCCCACGCGCCCACCTCATCAATGCGCGCCGAGACAGTAGACAGACGCGCCATCAACTTGTCGGTATCGCCTTTACCGTGGGACAATTCATCCGAAATTTCTTCATATTCCCGCACCAAAGCCATTTGTTCGCCGCTGTCGGCAAATACTTGCTCTAAAACCGTGTGACTTTCGTCTAAATCCGGCTGTTGCGGCAGATAGACAATTGTAGAGCCTGGATTGACCCAGCGATCGCCAGAGTCGATCGACTCCAAGCCCGCAATCATCTTCAGCAGCGTTGATTTCCCGGAACCGTTGGTACCGATGAGTCCGACTTTATCGCCTTCATCCAGGCTGAAGCTGGCATTTGTCAAGAGTTCCTTGATGCCGAAGTCTTTTTTGATCGATCGTAGAGTAAAAATAGTCATGAGTATATAAAATTATCTACTTAGCTTTTGACATTCACTAGCAATTTGCAGTATTTTAGATTATATCATGTCTTGTACCGCACTTGATTTTGATTTGCGATTTCACCCAAGGCAAGCGAGAATTTATCAGTCTAAGTTTCCGAACTGGCAAGATGAGATATAAAATAATAAGTAAGAGTTGAGATTAGGAGCAATGAAAATAGATCGTATTACAAGCAATCCCAAGCGAATGAATGGGCAACCATGTATTCGCGAGCTTCGGCTGACTGTTCGTCGGGTAATCGAGCTGCTAGCAACTTATCCCGATCGAGCAGAACTACATCAAGAGTTTCCAGAATTAGAGGATGAAGATATCCGACAAGCTCTAATTTTTGTATCCTCTTATCTTGACGATCGGATCATTGAACTACCTAATCGTTATGAAGCTGTTGCTTGACCAGGGATTACCACTTTCTGCGGCAGCATTATTACGTGATGCAAGTATCGACACCATCCATGTTGGTGAAATTGGTATGTCTCAAGCCGAAGATGCCGAAATCATCCAGAAAGCCAGAGAAGAGGAACGTGTAGTTGTTACCCTCGATGCAGATTTTCATACATTACTAGCACTTGATGAAGCAGTTTCTCCCTCAGTTATTCGCGTTCGGATTGAAAGGTTACGCGCCCAAGCATTAATGGATTTACTGCTGATGGTAATTGCTCAGTGCGAGGAGGATCTAGAACAAGGCTCTGCCATTTCGATCGAGCCAAGCCGTATTCGGATTCGCCGTCTGCCACTCATACCGGATGTCTAAAAAATAGTCATCAGTATCAACAGTCATTTACCTAGCTTTAGTGTAGCATGATATCGCGTGTATTAATTGCATTATTTCTGCTCATATTGCGTCTTGTACCGCATCTTCGATACAATTATAAGTTAGAGTTCTCATCTTGAGCGGTCTTTGTTTTAGGTGTTGTATTCCCATTCAATTTTAACATCGATAACAGTTTAATTATATGAAATTGCACAACACACCTGAAATTGCTAAGTTGAACGGCTACATGGAAGCTATGAGTTGTTGCTTAGATGGTTGCAACTATGTCGTCCGGTTTAGCGCTAAAGGAATACAGCTTGAGGATAATGAATTAGAATCGCAAACATTGGATGAATTAGCTATTCGAGAGAATCTTCAGGAAGTAATACCTGGTTCGGAATTGCAGAGTTTAATGCAACTAGCTTATCCAAGAACACACCCTCATCTTGCAACTATGTGCGAGTGCCATCACGGTCTCACATGGTTGACTACCAGAGTCAATACCTTTATTGCTCGCATAAATCCGTCAGACGGGTTCAAGAATGTGGACAAGCACAAAAAACAGAACCTGACCATAGGATTTTGGCGTAATGTCAATGCGTGTATTGATTATGAAAATTCTCGATTTTTTCAGTACAATCCAGCCTTCGGTGTAGACGATGAGTTATGGGACTTCATAATTTGGGGCTTCACATTTTTGATTGTGAATGAACAACAACGAAGATGTTTACTGATACATGGTGCTGCATCAGATTAAAAACGATGATAAAGCGTTAGCCAAAGTTTTTGGTTGCAGCTTTAGTTTGTGACTTCATTATGTTTCGTTAGTGCGATCGCAACTGGAGATTGACAAACAAAAAACCTATGCGGTAAAATGAGGAAAAAAGCACGGATAATTCCCAAATGAACGATCGCTCCTCAGCAGATTTGATATCTGTGACAGAGTTACACCGCCAGCTTAACGACTTACTCCAGCAACTATCACCAGAACGATTACAGGTGCTTGCTGATTTTGCAGCTTATTTAGCCAATGCTGAAAGCGAAGCTGCAACTCAAGAACTTTTGGCAATTTCTGGATTGCTAGAGCGAGTTAAGCAAAATGAAGCAACTCTTAAAACTGATTATACAAACTGGAGAAGTCTTCGATCTGATGTATGAAGTTCTTCTCCATCCTGATGCTCAAAAGGTTTATGTCAATGCTGACAAAGCCCTAGCGAATAAAATTGCCCGATGTTTGGAGCAGTTAGAACAAACTCCCCGATCGCACCCTAATATTAAAGCCCTCAAAGGAGATTATGCAGGGTACTATCGCTACCGAATCGGTGACTACAGAGTCATTTACTCGATCGAGAATGAAGTGGTGCAGGTATTTGTTGTAGTAATTGCCCATCGTAGTCAAGTCTATGAATCGTGAGGGCGAGTTAGTAAGCCCAGCAGCAAGAGTGATTCCAATCCTTGTAAAAACCCACTATAATTCAGATACCAACCTTTGTTGGAGTATTTTTATATGTCCTTGCAACAGCTTAAAGAAAAAGCCTGTCAACTCTCAGTCAGCGATCGCCTGGCCCTGCTAAGTGCGATCGTTCAATCGCTCCAAACTACACCAGAAATCGAGAATTGGCAATATTTAGTTGCACGTCCTCATGCTTGGCGCAAACAACTGTACATTAAAGGACGTAAATTACTGGCATCGACTATTTGGCGAGACATGACTGCTAATGGGATGTCACCCGAACAAGCCGCCGAAAATTGGGATTTACCGCTGTCTGCTATCTATGAAGCGATTGATTACTGTGAGAATCATCAGGAACTTTTAAAATTAGAAGCAGACGAAGAACGCTATCGATTGGAAGCAAAAGGAGTTCGACTTGAGTCTACAAATGCTGCTTGACGAAGATTCTCAAGCAAAATATTTGGTTAATCTACTTCAAGCAGCCGGTCATGATGTAGCCACAGTCAATACACTGAATTTAATGAATCATCCCGATTCAGTCGTGCTAGACGCTGCTAGAAAAAATGAAAGAGTCCTGCTTACACGCAATTGTGATGACTTTCAGGAATTACATCAAGCCAACCCAGAACATTCAGGAATTTTGGCAGTTTACCAAGATTCTGAAGCTTCTAAGAATATGAGTTATCAGGCGATAGTAAAGGCAATTGATAATTTAGAGATAGCAGAATATGACCTCAATAATCAGTTTGTTGTTCTCAATCAATGGAGTTATTAATTTACAATAAATTTATTGTAAATTAAGAAAGCTTAATCAAAACCCCGATCGCCCGTGCCTGCCAATGTATTATAATACAGATACCAACCAAGGTTGAAGTATCTTTGTATGTCCTTGTTATTATAAACGCAGGTTCGTTCTTATGTCTCAAGCACTTAGGCAAGACATCATCAATATCGCCGAAGAGCAGATTGACGAAATAAAGCAAAAGATTGACTACTATACCACAGAATATGCCATCGAATTCATAGTCGATAAATACCTGGAACAAGATGATGCCGGGCTCGGTGAGATTTATCTCCCTGAATTTCACAGAAACTTGAGATGGGGTATTAATCATCAATCTCGATTCATTGAATCGATTATTCTTGGTGTGCCTATTGCTGCCATGATTGTCGCAGAAATCGAAGAAACTGGAAAAATAGCGATTGTTGATGGAGCTCAGAGGGTGATGACTCTGGCAGCTTTCCTAACAAATCAGTTGCAACTGAGCAACCTCGAAACATTAGATTCTCTAAATGGTTCCTATTTTAAGGATCTCGCACCCTCACGCCAAAGAAAGTTTAAAAACACTTCGCTCAGAATGATAGTTCTCTCAGACAAAGCTGATGAGAGAGTAATAAATGATATTTTCTATCGCATCAACATCAGTAATCTCGATTTAACTCCTAATTCTAATAATCTGCCACCAAACTCATAAGCCTGAGAATATGAAACTAATAATTGACTATGCTAAGGATAAGCTTTTAAGTCAAAGCCTATGAAAGAGTTCATTAAAGACTTTAAGAGGCGAGTGGCAGAAATCCAGAAATATTTTGAATTAGTAGATAAAATCGAACAACTTGGTGCATTATCTTCTAAATCAATCATCTTCCCATCAGGTGAATATATCGTTGATAGCGAGATTAAAAAATTTTTGCAGTCTCATTGTTACCTGCTATTATACAATCTTGTCGAATCCTCTATTAGAAATGGTATAACTGCAATTCATGATATTATCTTAATCGAGCAATTAACTTATAAAGATTTAAGTCCGAAAATCAAGAGATTGTGGTTGCTGAATGATAAAAGTAAAAGTTTCAGAGACTCATATATCAAAAAAGATTCGATCGCTGACAATCTTCGGGAATTAATTAAATCGGTTTTGGATGATGAGATGGTTTCGTTAGATTCATCTAATATTCCCATATCGGGAAATTTGGATGCTAAAACTATCAAATAACTCATAGATATGTATGGCTTCTTTGGGAATTTAGGAGTTGCGAGTAGAGAAATAGATGACATTCTGAATTTTGTGGTTAAGATCCGATGCGATTTGGCACATGGAAATGTTTCGTTTTGTGATGCTTTGAGTCAAATACTTTGGAGCAAGTTAGTTGATGATAAAGATAAATTGGTGAAATATCTAACTCATATGCTGAATAATATTGATGATTATATTGATCGGAAGAAATACAGAATTTAGCCGTCGGTAGCGACTAGGGTAAAAATATTCCCACTACTCGATCGCACCTTAATTTCCTAGCTTATTTTTGTCCTCCTTTGCGGAAGTTGTCGCTGTCGGATTTCTCTTGATTCGATCGCCCACGCCTTCCAATGTACTATAATTCAAATACCAACCATTGTTGGAGTGCTTTTTTATATTTCTGCAAGAGCTTAAAGAAAAAGCCTGCCAACTCTCAGTCAGCGAGATCCTTGCGTTACTAAGTGCGATCGTTCAATTTCCCCACTTTGATAAGCACGGTTTTATCATGTCGATTAAAACAGTCTATCGCCTAACTGCCCATCTCAAAAAAATCCCGCTACGAACAGTGCTGATTGTACCGTTTGTGCTGCAAATTGTCGGGACTGCGGGGTTGGTGGGGTATCTTTCCTATACAAACGGGCAAAAGGCGGTTAACAACCTAGCAGATCGGCTAGCAGCACAAATTGGCGATCGCGTCGTACATTACCTCGATACATATCTGTCTGCGCCTCATTCGATCAACCGCATTAACGCCGATGCGGTGCGCCAAAAAACAATCAATTTACAAGATTTGCGGCAACTCGAACGCTACCTTTCGTTTCAACTCAAACAGTTCGATTCGCCGACAACCATTATTTTTGGTAGCAAACGGGGAGACTTCGTGGGAAGCGATCGCACTATCGGACAGAATCTGATTATGCGATCGGATGAGTTCGATCGGGGCATCATCAATATGTATGTTCCAGACTTGCTAGGTAATAGAACCAAACTATACAAAACTTTTCGACAACCTGATGCCACAAATAGGCCTTGGTACCAAGCTGCTAAAGCTGCCGGGAAATCCACCTGGAGTAATATTTTTCAAGTCGGTAACAATACAGATTTAGTAATTAACGGCAATCGACCGATTTATGATGAGACTACAAAGGAACTGCTAGGAGTATTTTCGGTAAACCTCAACATTAGAAAGATTGCCAATTTTCTCGATAGCATAAAAACTAGCAAGTCGGCAAAAATTTTTATTATCGAACGCAGCGGGTTGTTAGTAGCCAATTCCGGGCCCGACAATCCCTATATTTTGAACAACCAGCAGTTTAATCGATTAAAATTAACGGCAAGCCCAAATGCTACAATCCGCGCCACGGGTCTATTTTTAACGAATCACTTTGGCGATTTTTCCCAAATTAATGATGTTCAACACCTTGAATTTGAAATTGACGGCCAATGCCAATTACTCAAAGTAGTACCTTACAAGGATAATTTTGGTTTAGATTGGTTGATTGCGATCGTCATCCCAGAATCTGATTTTATGGCAGAAATTGACGCCAACAATCTCACCACAATTATACTATGTGCGACTGCCTTAACGGGAGCAATTGTTGTCGGCATTTTCACAGCCAAATGGATAACAGAGCCACTTTTATGCTTAAATACTGCCGCCAAAGCTCTAGCTAACAATGAAGGGAATACAAATGTCGAGATCGATCGCGCTGATGAAGTCGGGCAATTGGCAAATTCCTTCAATTATATGGCAGACAAACTGCAATATGCTTTCAAATCGCTCCAATCTTTAAATGCTGCCTTAACCGACAGTGAAAGCCGCATGAAACAAATCCTCGAAGCTATGCCGGTGGGAGTATCAGTTCATGATATTACTGGACAACTGATTTACATAAATCAGATAGCGCGACAGTTAGTAAATATCCAAACTATACCGGAGTCTACAATTGAGCAAATAGCAAAAGTTTTTAGACTTTACGATGCAGGAACAGATGAATTATATTCAATTGAAAAAAATCCAGTCGCTCGATCGCTCAAAGGAGAAACCGTGAGAGTGGAAGACATAGAAATTCGTTTGCCCGATCGCACTATTCCTTTAGAAGTTTTTAGTACGCCGCTGTTTGATGAAGCTGGCAACATTATCGGCGCGATCGCAGCTTCTCAAGACATCACCGATCGCAAAAAAGCCGAGAAGTTGCAGGCAGACTACAATCGCACTTTAGAACAAAAGGTGAGCGATCGCATTGCCGAACTCCAAAGAGCAAAAGAAGCCGCCGAAGTCGCATCCCTTGCTAAAAGTGCCTTTCTTGCCAATATGAGCCACGAATTGCGTACTCCCCTCAATGCCATTCTCGGCTACACTCAAATACTTTCCCGACAGCCAGATTTTTCTCCCCGCGACAAAGAGCAAATTCGCACGATCCAGCAGTGCGGTTCTCAGTTGCTGACTTTAATTAATGATATTTTAGATTTGGCTAAAATTGAAGCTGAAAAGATGGAGTTAACTGTTAACGATGTTTGTTTGTCGGATTTTCTCAATGACATATTAGAAATTTTTCGGTTCAAAGCCGAAGAAAAGAACCTGGTCTTTGTCACCCAAATAGCAGGTAAAATTCCGGATTTTGTATCTGTCGATGAAAAGCGGTTGCGTCAAATTCTCCTGAATTTATTAAGTAACGCGATTAAATTTACTGATGAAGGTAGCATACTTTTTAAGGTAGAGGTAATTGAGAACAGTCAACCTGTTGCAGGAATATTGAGCGGGGGCAAGGAATCAGATTTTTTATTTAATGCAAGTCCCGCCTTCCCAATTACCAAAATCCACTTTCAAGTTAAAGATACAGGCATCGGAATTACTAGCGATGCAATAGAACGAATATTTCTACCTTTTGAACAAGTGAACGAAATCGGGCAGAAAACAGAAGGGACGGGTTTGGGATTAAACATTGCCCAAACCTTAGTTTCGCTGATGGGAGGGGAACTCAAAGTCGAAAGTTGTTGGGGTGTTGGGAGTACGTTTTGGTTTGAGATTGAATTGTCCCTCGCAGATGTGCTCCTACCAGTTTTGCCACCACCACAGCAACCCGTAATTACAGGTTATGAAGGTCAACGGCGTAGAATATTAGTTGTTGACGATAGCCCAGAAAATCGCTCTTTGATGGTGGATATTTTAGCACCGCTGGGTTTTGAGTTAATTGAGGCTGATTCTGGTGAAAGAGGTTTAGCAATAGCGATTTCCCAGGAACCGGATTTAATTATTGCTGACTTGTTGATGCCTGGAATCAGCGGTTTTGAACTCTGCGCTCAATTGCGTTGTTTGCCAATGTTTCGGGAGACGCCAATCTTGATTGCTACTAGCGGGCTGTTCGAGTTGGAGTTGGAAAAGCAAGAGGAAATAGGCTACACTGATTTTATCAGTAAATTTTTTATAATTGATGATTTTTTGGCAAAAATACAGAATTATCTGGGACTGATTTGGATTTTTGAGGCTTCGGGCGATTCCCTACGGGATAACTCCATCGCGCGTACTTTCTCTGAATTGGCGATCGGCTCAGAAGACGTAGAAATGCCTCCCCGCGAAGAGTTACTTTATTTGTACGAAGCCGCTCAAATCGGTAATTTCGAGCAGATTAAGTACGAAGCACAGCGCCTGCAAGAGTTAAATCCGACCTATACCCTATTTGCTCGGAAAATTTGGCAGTTAGTCGATCGCTATGACGATGACGCGATAATTAAACTAATTGGGCCTTACTTAAATCCGGGCGACTAAAATTGCTTCCTAGTACGGAGTTCAATCCTCATAATCTGATTTAACAAGCAGTTATAGCCTCAATCCTAAAAATCGTTCGGAGCCAGCAAACTTGCAGTATAAATAGTAAGGGTATGAGAGGGAAAATACTTCAACAGTTGACAGTTGACAGTTGACCGCTTGACAGTTTGAGAGCGACCTCTACCTAGAAGGAAGAGGATTGGAGTAATGAATAATCTGATTTTAATTTCTCCCTCAAAGACGGGCGGGCTTTCAACCAATTCTTTCTGGTAAGTAAGTCATGGCCAGTGAAACGTAAGCGTTGGGATGCGCGACGATCGCCATCGCTGGTATTGGGTACATCTTATTTTTGCATTTTTAGTAGTGCTGTCCCCGCTCGCGTGCTGTGTAAAGCACGCGAGCGGGGACAGCACTGTAAAAAACATCCTTTTTGCGAAAATGAGATGCTCCCGCTGGTATGTATGGCAGTTGTACGTCACGGCACCAGAAACCCAGTTTTTCACACTCTAAAGTTGATATAACCGAGCAAATTTGAAGAATAAATAGTAGAATAGATTTCTATAAGGGTTCCATCTCCTACATCCGATCTGTTGCACCAAATTCTACCAAACTCAAGCAGCCGAGTAACAGCGATGCAACATCTCGGCTTTCAGGTTGAGTTTGTGGCAAGCAACTCTGTTTCTCTATTCAATGCCTTCTCATATTCTTGTATGTTGGGTTAAGACACTCCCAATCAACCTACTTTATGTGAGCCATTTCGTTGATTTTCAAACATAAAAATATGCAGACTCAGCCAAAAAGCAAAGTATTAATCGTAGACGACCAACCCGCTAATATTAACATATTATCATATTTCTTAGTGGAATACGGATTTGAGATTTTTGTAGCTACAACGGGAGAAAAAGCGCTGGATAGAGTCACAAAAATCTTGCCAGATATCATTTTGCTAGATGTGATGATGCCGGGAATAGACGGATTTGAAACCTGCCGCCGCCTGAAATCAATAGATGAAGTTAAGGACATTCCCGTAATTTTTATGACAGCTCTTTCCGAGGCTGCGGATAAAGTGAAAGGGTTGACTTTGGGTGCAGTAGACTACATCACTAAACCGCTGGAGCACGAAGAGACGATCGCCCGCATCAACGTTCACCTACAACTGCGAAACCTCACCAAACAATTAGAACAACAAAATATGCTGTTGCGATCGGAAGTGCGATCGCGCCAATTAGCCGAGTTAGCCCTGCGCTTTTCCGAAGAAAAATTTGCCAAAGCTTTTCGCAGCAGCCCCGCCGCCATGACAATCGCCACACTGGAAAAGGGATACTTAACGGAAGTCAACCAGAGCTTTTGCAACCTCACCGGCTATTTTCCCGAGGAAATCTTGGGAAAAACCGATCGCCAAATCAATTTATGGGAGAATTTGGGCGATCGCGATCGTTTCTTAGAAATCTTGCACATATCCGGCAGTATTTACAAACAAGAATTCCAGTTTCGTACCAAGTTCGACAATATCAAGTGTGTCCTCATATCCGCAGAAATCATTAGCATTGGCGACACCAACTGCATTCTAATGATGACTTACGACATTACCGAGCAAAAGCTTGCACAAGAAACCTCATACCGCCGCGAACAAGAATTCAGGGCCTTAGCGGAAAATTCCCCGGATATGATTGCCCGATTTGACAAGCAACTGCGCCACCTTTACGTCAATCCAGCAGCCGAATTAGCGACAGGAATCCCCGCCGCAGCATTCACGGGTAAAACCCATCGAGAGTTAGGAATGTCTGAGGAAGTGGTGATGCTCTCGGAAGCAGCTTTGTGCGCCGTATTCGCTAACGGCACCGAACAGTGCTTTGAGTTTAATTTTCTCACAAAATCAGGCACTAAATTTTATCAAGTTTGCATGGTTCCTGAATTTAAGCGCGATCGGATAATTGCATCTGTCTTATCTGTCAGCCGCGACATCACCGCTGTCAAACAAGCCGAACTGGAACTGCGAAAAAGCGAACTGCGGGAACGAGAAAAAGCTACTCAATTAAAATTAACATTAGACAATCTCCGACGCACCCAATCCCAACTGATTCAAACGGAAAAAATGTTAAGTCTCGGGAGAATGGTAGCAGGAGTTGCCCACGAAATTAACAATCCCAATAGTTTTATTTTGGGCAATATCAATCCAGCCCGCCACTATTTCCAAGATTTAAACAACCTCCTGGAACTTTACAAAAACAAATATCCAGAACCCGGAGCCGAAATACAACAACTCGCTGAGAGTATAGATTTAGATTTTTTGCAAAAAGATTGGTCGCGGCTAATGCAGTCAATCGAGTCTGGAGCATCGCGCATCCAACAAATTGTTGAATCGTTAAAGTTTTTCACAAAGCTCGACGAATCCGGCATCAAAGAAGTAGATATCAATCAAAATCTCGATCACACTTTACTATTCGTCCAGCACCGAGCGGGAGGTAAAGGTGTTAGCAAAAAAAGCGGGAGCAGCATTATTTCTCAAGAGATTGAGGTAATAAAAAACTACGGCAACCTGCCGGAAGTTCCCTGTTACAGCAGTCAGTTGAATCAGGTGTTTGCCAGTTTGCTAAATAATGCCATTGATGCCCTAGAAACTCAACCTTACCCCAAAATAGAGATTCATACTGAGCTGGAAACAGCAGAATGTTCGGGAGTTGGCAAAGGCAAAGCAGCAAGAGCTTACAATCAGTTGTCAGCGACAATTACTCCCGAAAATTCTCCCAGTCAATTCGCAGTGATTCGGATTGCTGACAACGGTATTGGCATGAGTGAAGCAGTGGTAAAAAAGATGTTTGACCCGTTTTTTACCACAAAACCTGTAGGGAGTGGCACGGGATTGGGTTTATCTATCAGTCACCAAATTGTTGTCGAACAACACGGCGGTCAAATTAGTTGTATTTCTGCTCCCGGTAAAGGGACAGAATTCGTTGTGAAGATTCCTTTACAACAGGTAACTTGCGATCGGGAAACTCGACACCCGGTTTCTTTGTAAGTCAGTCAGTAGGATGCCGATCGCAGGGGAAAATTCTTAAGTAGGCGATCGCCACATTATTGTACCCGCACTCGGCACCCTAACATAACTTCCTTCTTGCTTCGGCCGAATGCTATAACAAAAAAATAATTAACAAGCGCACACAGCAAATGAAATATTTCTTCTTATCCGACGGCTGGAAAGTGGGGCGCGTCTGGGGAGTTGGCGGCGAGTGGACAGCAGCCGGCTGGAGGCGCCAGCCAGACATCCAACAGCTCAAGCTCTCCCTGTTGGATCGCAACGAAAAAATGTGGCTCTACCGCGTAGAAGACGCCGTGCTCATGGTAGAAGTCAAACCCTGTGCCCCTCCCGATCCCGCAGATCCGGCAAAAAATATCGGCAGCGTCACCCTCACCAGACTGATCGATGCCGAGCAAGTCCTCGAACGCCTCGGGACGATCGCCACCCGCTGCGAAATCGAGAACCCGCAATTAATGTAAGGCCGAACATATTGCAATCGGTTCTAACACTCGATACACTTCTTTAAATAACTTTCATTTTTATGCCTCCACCCCTGTGAGGGTTTAAAACAGTAGCCGAAAAATCTAGACTTGTCTAGATTTTTCAGACTTTGACGATCGCCGAGCAATAAATCGTTATAAACTGGAAAAACGCTTGATTGGTGCGGGTTGCTAAAGCTGACTGGGCATGAAAACCACAGAAACACACTTGGCACAAATTAATCATCAAAAAATCAAATATGGAAGTCCTCTGCTAATAAGGGCAGTCTCTAACTGGGAAGATTAGGCCAACCTGAGCAATCAGGAAGCTTATAGCACTTGATCTAGGCTAAACATAGACCGCTAAGTTTGATTTACAGATTTCTGTAGGTTTTTAGAAGCGGTAGAAAGGATTCGGCACTCGTCAGAATTTACAGCCCGCAGGTAACTGCACGGCATTGAGAATCTGATTTTTCCGTCAAAATAGACATCATCACTTACACCTTGGAGAACCGCAGTCAATGGGACTACCCTGGTATCGCGTACACACAGTCGTCTTAAATGACCCAGGTCGATTGATTTCTGTACACTTAATGCACACTGCCCTCGTGGCTGGTTGGGCCGGCTCAATGGCCCTTTACGAACTAGCAGTTTTTGACCCCACAGACCCAGTTCTTAACCCGATGTGGCGTCAAGGGATGTTCGTGCTACCCTTCATGGCTCGCTTAGGAGTCACCGGTTCTTGGGGCGGTTGGAGCCTCACCGGCGAAACTAACGTCGATCCGGGCTTCTGGTCTGTTGAAGGCGTTGCTGTTGCTCACATCATCCTCTCCGGTTTGCTGTTTTTAGCAGCAGTCTGGCACTGGGTATTCTGGGATTTGGAACTCTTCAGAGATCCTCGCACCGGCGAACCAGCCCTCGACTTGCCAAAAATGTTTGGCATTCACTTGTTCCTCTCCGGCTTGCTGTGCTTCGGCTTCGGGGCATTTCACCTTTCCGGACTTTTTGGCCCGGGAATGTGGGTTTCCGACCCCTACGGCTTGACCGGTCACGTCCAACCAGTGGCGCCTGCTTGGGGCCCTGAAGGCTTCGATCCGTTCAATCCCGGTGGCATCGTCGCTCACCACATTGCAGCGGGTGTAGTCGGCGTAATTGCCGGTTTGTTCCACTTGACTGTGCGGCCGCCGGAACGTCTTTACAAAGCCCTGCGGATGGGTAACATCGAAACTGTACTTTCTAGCAGTATTGCTGCTGTGTTCTTTGCAGCTTTCGTGGTTGCGGGTACGATGTGGTACGGTTCTGCTGCTACTCCGATCGAGCTTTTCGGCCCGACTCGCTATCAGTGGGACGGCAACTATTTCCAACAAGAGATCGATCGCAGAGCTCAAGCTAGCTTGGCCGCCGGTCAAAGCTTCCAACAAGCTTACGAGCAAATTCCCGAAAAATTGGCTTTCTACGACTACGTGGGCAACTCTCCTGCTAAAGGTGGTTTGTTCCGTGCTGGCGCGATGGTCAACGGCGACGGTATTGCTAAAACTTGGTTGGGCCATGCAGTATTTACTGACAACGAAGGTCGGGTATTGTCGGTACGACGCCTCCCGAACTTCTTTGAAACTTTCCCAGTAATTTTGACGGACAAAGATGGGGTCGTTCGCGCTGACATCCCCTTCCGCCGTGCTGAATCAAAATACAGCTTTGAACAAAGCGGAGTTACTGTCAGCTTCTACGGTGGCGAACTGAACGGTCAAACTTTTAAGAATCCTTTAGATGTTAAGAAGTTTGCTCGCGCCGCCCAACAGGGTGAAGTATTTGAATTCGATCGCGAAACCTTGAATTCTGACGGTGTTTTCCGTACTTCAACTCGCGGTTGGTTTACTTTCGGACACGTTTGCTTTGCTTTGCTGTTCTTCTTCGGCCATATCTGGCACGGTTCTCGGACTATTTTCCGCGACGTGTTTGCTGGAGTTGAGGCTGACCTGGAAGAACAAGTCGAGTGGGGCTTGTTCCAAAAACTGGGCGACAAGAGCACAAGAAGAGAAGAATCTATCTAGTTTTCTGCCGCCGAAGAGTACATCGGGAAACTTCCCCGGTGCACAAAAACCCGGTTTCTTCAAGAAACCGGGTTTTTTTAGTTATTGACACTCCCCGACCTTAAGGTACGGGGATTCTTAAGACATTTCTGTCAAAATATCCCGCGCAAGCGTGGGTTCCCAGGCTGACTACATTTGCAGCCTAGCTGCGTAGTCATATCTCCTCAAAAATGTTTTGGGCGTAGACTTTCCCCCAGTCCGGGGGTAGGTTTTTACATCTTGTCTGGTCTAGTTATTCTACCATATTCATTTGTTAAGATGGATTTGTTATTTTACTTAACAATGTAAAAAAGTCGTCCGATCGGGACGGGGTTTTCAACCCAATTTTCTGATAAAATAATACGGCAAGGGAAGATAGGGAAAATTTAACATGGAAAGCGTTGCTTACATTTTGATTCTGGCTTTAGCCTTAGGTGTACTATTTTTTGCGATAGCCTTTCGGGAACCACCCCGGATTGGCAAATAATTAGCTATACGCTGGCAGCCAAGGGGTGTCAACAATGGCCTCAAAACCTTTGTATCTCTTGTTTATAGCAGAGTCTCGATCCCCTAAATCCCCCTTAAGAAGGGGGACTTTGAGAGAATTTCCGCCCCCTCGATAGTCAGGGGACGAAAGATAAAACTGCTGTCCTCCCGGATAGTGGGGGGACGCAAGACACTCTTGTCCCCCCGACCTAAGGGGGGCTAGGGGGGATCGGGCCTAGCCATCAAACAGCAGTCTAGAACTAGGTTTTAGCTCAAGTTGAGACACATCCTCAGCACTGTATCCTCAGTAATTTTTCTAGTCCAGCTATTCATCAGACCCCCGGGCGGTTAGATGAATGGCAATTTGCTGGCAACACCTGTTAAAATCAGCAATCATGCGCTGTTCCTCCTGCCAACACACAAATAGCCGCGTTCTCGAATCGCGTTCAGCCGAATCTGGTCAAAGCATCCGTCGGCGGCGCGAATGTTTGAGCTGTCAGCACCGCTTCACAACTTACGAACGCATAGAATTTGTGCCGATTACGGTGATTAAGCGGGACGGGAAGCGCGAATCTTTCGATCGGTCAAAATTAGTCAGAGGACTGGTTCGGGCCTGCGAAAAAACAGGTTTGTCTTCGGGACAGCTCGAAACCCTCGCAGAAGAAATCGAAGCCCAACTGCAAGGTCGATCGCTCCGGGAAGTCACGAGTTCTAACATTGGAGAATTAGTATTATTACATTTGCGGCCACTCAGCGAAGTCGCTTATGTCCGTTTCGCCTCTGTATATCGGCAATTTCGGGGCATTCGAGATTTTGTCGATACCCTGAATCACCTTCAGAGTCCCCTTGACGCAGCTTTGTGCCCAGAAACTGGGCCAGAAAATGAATCGGATTTGTCGGAACCGGATGAGTCGTGCGATCGAGCAAACCAGGAATCCTGCGTTATGTCAATTCCGGTTGCACCCTCAGTTGACTCAGGACACGGCAATGCCGTATCCCTACCCTAAAATAATCCATCGGGTAGGGACACGGCACTGCCGTGTCCGGATGCTTCTCAGGCAACTCAGGACACGGCAATGCCGTTTCCCTACCTAAATTAATTTAAAAGCAGTATGCCGATAAGGTATAATAATCCACTGGACTCTGAATGTTAAAAATCAAACGCTTTAACACAGAGTTGGAATTAAGAGCAATGGCAAGCGCCGGTGTACGGTTGCACCGGGCAAAAGTTGGCAAAAACTGACTTTCGTAAAAGATTTTGCAAGAAGTTAACCACTTTTTCAGCAAAATCTCTAGTATCTGCCTGCAAACGAAAAACATGAAGGAGAGAAATCCTAGGAAACTATTCGCATGGTCAATACCAAAACCACAGTCAAAGACATCGGCTTTACTCACGAAGATTTTGCGGCCTTACTTGATAAATATGACTATCACTTTAGCCCCGGCGATGTAGTAGCGGGTACAGTTTTTAGTATAGAACCGAGGGGCGCTCTGATTGATATCGGTGCTAAAACAGCAGCGTACATTCCCATTCAGGAAATGTCGATCAATCGAGTCGAAAGCCCTGAAGAGGTATTGCAATCAAACGAAACCAGAGAATTTTTCATCCTCACCGATGAAAATGAAGACGGACAATTAACCTTGTCCATTCGACGCATTGAGTATATGCGCGCCTGGGAAAGAGTGCGACAACTGCAAGCAGAAGACGCTACAGTTCGATCGCAAGTATTTGCCACTAACCGTGGCGGCGCACTGGTGAGAATAGAAGGGTTGCGAGGCTTCATTCCCGGTTCTCACATCAGCACCCGCAAACCGAAGGAAGAATTAGTCGCCGAAGAATTACCCTTGAAATTCTTAGAGGTAGACGAAGACCGCAACCGCCTAGTATTAAGTCATCGTCGCGCCTTAGTTGAGCGCAAGATGAACCGCCTCGAAGTCGGGGAAGTGGTCATCGGTACAGTACGCGGTATCAAGCCCTACGGTGCTTTTATCGACATCGGCGGCGTCAGCGGCTTGCTACACATCTCGGAAATTTCGCACGATCACATCGATACGCCTCATAGCGTGTTTAATGTCAACGACGAAGTGAAGGTGATGATCATTGACTTGGATGCCGAAAGAGGCCGGATTTCTCTCTCCACCAAACAGTTGGAACCGGAACCGGGCGCGATGGTCAAAAATCGTGAATTGGTATACGAGAAAGCTGAGGAAATGGCTGCTAAGTTCCGTGAAAAAATGCTGGCCCAAAAGCAAGCTAAAGCTGGGATAGAAGTTCCTGCTGATTCAACTGATGCCGATGAACTCTCCGATGAAATACTCGAAGATGTGCCCTCAGCAATGGAAGAAGATTTGCCGGAAGAAACAACCGCAGCAGTCACGGAAGCTACACCCGAAGTAGTCACGGAAGCTACACCCGAACCAGTCACGGAAGCTACATCCGAACCAGTTACGGAAGCTACATCCGAACCAGTTACGGAAGCTACACCCGAAGCAACATTAGAGGTATCCTCAGAAATACCTCCGGTGACAGTCGAATAATATCGGCATCACCAAGAAATTGGGTTTGAAGCCCCGTCC
Organism: Microcoleus sp. PH2017_08_TRC_O_A; assembly: GCF_020738665.1. Taxonomy (NCBI): domain Bacteria; kingdom Bacillati; phylum Cyanobacteriota; class Cyanophyceae; order Oscillatoriales; family Microcoleaceae; genus Microcoleus; species Microcoleus sp. PH2017_08_TRC_O_A. The sequence goes on along the minus strand of NZ_JAEQCE010000030.1, from coordinate 49,733 downwards.
TTCCAGGACGGCTTTGTGCCAGAATGTAGGTGGTTGAAATCCCCGCCGTATAGTGCAGCGATATATACTCATCAGAGTTGAAACCGGGACTGCTCAAGAAATAGGGAAAGACTGAAGGGCAATGGTTATAATCCAACCTGGAAGCAAAACAAAAGTATTGTTAGTTAAAACAAAACGATACATATAGTCGGGATAGGGCATTGCCACGACTCTAAACGGACATGGAGGAAGAGTAAGACAACCGGGCGTTGCATCATCCGATGAAGTGTCAAGAATCCCCGCTCGTTTACGACGGGGAGTATGTCAATGTTATTAATTAAGGAGGGTATACCCTCTTTTTTTTTAAGTAAATTTTTACAAAGAAAGAATATGAGTCAATCGATCTTCTGTTAACAAAGAGATTGAGAAAATTTGTAGGGGTAGTGGACGGTGCGTGCCTACCCTCCTCTCCTCATCCACTATTTTGTAGGTGTTTCAGGGATGGGGCGGGCACGGGGGCACCGCCCCTACAGGAATAGGGCGGGCACGGGGGCACCGCCCCTACAGAAAATTAAACAGCCCTGATTGACAAATACGGGGTTTTTCAGGAGATTTCTATGAGCACCTCCGAGACAAATATACCCGAATCGATCGCACCATCGGCGATCGACGAGGCAGAGCAAAACACAGTAGAAGCCCCGTTTCCCATCGTTGGGATTGTCGCCTCAGCCGGAGGGCTAGAAGCATTCACAGAGTTTCTGGGCCACTTACCTGCCGATACGGGCATGGCATTTGTGCTAATTCAGCACCTCGATCCCAATTACAAAAGCCTGTTAAGCGAAATCCTCGCCACAAAGACAGAAATGCCTGTTAGTCAGGTGGAAGACGGCACGACTGTAGAGCCAAATCAAGTATATATAATTCCGCCTAACACTAAGATGACTCTCGTGGAAGGGGTGCTGAAACTTACACCCCGCGAGAAAGTTTATGGAAAATATATGCCGGGAGATGCGTTTCTGGTGTCCTTGGCTGTCGATCGCGGACACAAGGCGATCGCCATAATATTATCCGGGGGAGACGGAGACGGTTCGCTGGGAATCAAGGCAATCAAAGCAGCCGGTGGCTTGACATTTGCTCAATGCGAAGCCTCGGCAAAATTCGATAGTATGCCGAATACCGCAGTTGCCACAGGTGATGTAGACTTCGTTCTGCCCCCTCAACAAATTGCTCAGGAATTGGCAAATCTCAGTGGCAATCCCTGGATTTCTTGCCCGATATCGACGATCGCGGTTGCAGTATCACCCGAACAAAGTGATGTCCGGGCAACTATTTTGGGACTGTTGCGATCGACCACAGGCGTTGATTTTACCCACTATAAAGTCGCTACGGTCGATCGACGCATCCAGCGACGGATGCTGTTATACAAGCTGGAACGATTGGCAGATTACGCCCAATATCTGCGAGACTATCCGGCTGAAGTCCATGCTCTGTATCAAGAAATCCTGATCCACGTCACCAGTTTTTTTCGCGATCCAGAAGCCTTTGAACAGTTAAAAGAGCTGGTTTTTCCCACGATTACCCAAAATAAATCGGCAGAAATTCCCATCCGGATTTGGGTGGCGGGATGTTCCACGGGAGAAGAAGTTTACTCGATCGCGATTTGTTTGTTAGAGTTTTTGAGCGATCGAGCTCCCCTACCACAGATCCAGATTTTTGCCACAGATATTAGCGAAGCGGCGATTAGCAAAGCAAGGTCTGGCTTCTACTTAGAAAACCAGATGATCGACGTTTCAGCAGAGCGCCGGGCTCGCTTCTTTCTGGTGGAAGGAGGAGGCTATAAAATCAACAAAACAGTCCGCGAGCTGTGTATATTTGCCAGACAAAACTTAGGCAGCGACCCGCCTTTTTCCAATCTCGATCTAATTAGCTGTCGCAATGTGCTGATTTACTTAGCAGAGCCGTTGCAAAAACGAGTGATTCCGATTTTTCATTACAGTCTTAACCCGACTGGCTTTCTCCTATTAGGCACTTCTGAGAGTATCGGAAAATTCTCATCCTTATTTGATTCAGTACACACAAAGTGCAAAATTTATGCTAAAAAATTGACTGAAAATAGTCCGATATTTTCGTTTTCGACGAGTTCTTATCCCGTCGCTAAAGTAGATGAATCTGAGCAAATGAATGAAAACGATCCAGATTCATTTGACTTACAGCGATACACAGACCAACTGATTTTGAATCGCTATGCCCCAGCAGGTGTGGTTGTCAACGAACAGATGAACATTCTGCAAGTGCGGGGAGACACCAATGCTTACTTGAGACTGACACCAGGGATTCCCAGCTTAAACTTGCTGACAATGGCAAGGAAAGGCTTGCTGATCGAGCTTCGCACTGCAATTTATCAGGCACTGATGCAGAACGTAATTGTCAGAAAAGAAGGGATCGGGGTGGAAACGGGCGATCGATCGAGTCTCGTCAATCTTGAGGTGATTCCGTTCCAGCCTGCGACAGTCGAATCACGCTACTTGTTGATTCTATTTGAAGAAGCTTTAGCCACTGCGATTAACCTCAATAACGTCAATTCTGAGAGTTTGGAGCCTGGTGATTTAGAGGCTGAGATTGTGCGGCTGAGGCAGACGCTTGTCACCGCTAACGAAGAAAAACTTGCGGCTCAAGCGCATCTGCAAGCGGTAATTCATGAGCAGGAAAATCTCAACCAAGATATCAAAGTTGCCAACGAAGAAATCCTATCGAGCAACGAGGAGTTGCAAAGCACCAACGAGGAACTAGAAACTGCCAAAGAAGAGATTCAAGCTACCAACGAGGAACTGATCACCACCAATGAGGAACTTCGCAGTCGAAATATTGAACAACACCAGGTCAATAATGACTTAATAAATTTGCTTGGTAGTATCAATATCCCGATTTTAATCCTGACAAATGATTTACAGATTCGACGCTTTACGCCAATGGCAAAGCAACTTTTTAATCTGATTACTACAGATATTGGACGACCTTTTAGCGATATTCGTTCCTCTCTTGATGTTCCTAATTTGGAAGCAATGATTTTGGAGGTGATTGATACTCTCCAGACGAAAGAACAAGAAGTCCAAACTCTAGCGGGATATTGGTACAACCTCCGCATTCGTCCTTATCGCACGACGGAAAACCTGATTGACGGTGTGGTAATGGTTTGGATCGATATTGATGCTCTGAAACGTAGTGCCAAAACCTTAGAGTTGGCCCGAAATTATGCTGAAACGATCGTCGAAACTGTTCAAATACCTTTAGTCGTGCTGGATGCTAATTTACAAGTGAACACTGCCAATCGATGTTTCTATGAAACATTTCAGGTTTCATCCCCAGAAACAGCGGAATTTTCGCTGTTTGAATTGGGAAATGGGCAATGGAATATCCCGAAACTGCGATCGATCTTGGAAGATATTCTGGTGAGTGATGTTCAGCTTCAAAACTTTGAGTTAGATCACGTATTTGAGCAGATTGGCCAGAAAACTATGCTGCTGAATGCTTGTAAACTGCAACGCGAAGACCAAGGTTTAATGATTTTGTTGTCGATCGAGGATATCACCGATCGCAGACAGTTTGAGATAGAGCGATCGCAGCTATTGATGCAGGAGAAGTCAGCCCGTCAACAAGCAGAAACCAGCAACCGTGCTAAAGATGAATTTCTGGCAAATCTCTCCCATGAACTCCGTAACCCCCTAACTCCGATCCTGGGATGGGCAAAATTGCTGCGCTCTGGCAAGCTGAATGAAGCAACGGCTAGTCGCGCCCTAGAGGTGATTGAGCGGAGTGCGATCGCCCAAAATCAGTTAATTGAAGATATTCTGGATATTTCCCGGATTACGAGCGGTAAGCTTCATCTCGATATTAGTCCGATCGATCTGGTGGTGGTGGCGCAAAATGCGATCGACGGGGTTCAATTATCAGCGGATGCCAAAAACATCCAAATGGTTGCTCAGTTGAGTTCTGCGACTGTTTTAGGCGATGCTGACAGGTTGCAACAAGTCCTATGGAATCTGCTATCTAACTCGATTAAGTTTACCCCATCGGGTGGACGAGTGGAAATTGTCTTAGAGGCGATCGACAGTCATGCTCAAATTCGAGTCAGCGACACCGGAAAAGGCATTCTGGCAGAATTTTTGCCGTATATATTCGATCGTTTCCATCAAGGAGATTCCAGCACTACCAAGGCTAATCAAGGGCTAGGATTAGGTTTGTCGATCGTGCGTCATCTAGTAGAGTTGCATGGGGGAACAGTGCGGGCGGATAGTCCGGGTGAAGGACAAGGAACTACGATAATTTTGAGGTTGCCGCTAGTTTTAATAGCCCAAGAATCAATACAACCTAGTAATTTGCAGCCAACTGTATTTACACTACCCCTAAACACATTGAAAGATAGTAACCGCTGCCTTGAAGGCTTGCATATCTTAAGCGTAGATGATGATATCGATACCCGTGAGTTATTGAAATTTGTGCTGGAAGACTCCGGGGCCGAGGTGTTGACGGTGGGTTCTGCAAAAGAGGCGATCGCGGCTTTGAAGGAAAACCTTGACAAATATGACGTGCTGATATCTGATATTGGAATGCCAGAAGAAGATGGATATTCTTTGATGGAACAAGTGCGATCTCTTGATGCCGAAGCTGGTGGAAATATTCCAGCCATTGCGCTTACTGCTTATGCTAGCGATGGAGAACGGCAAAAGGCGATCGATGCAGGTTTCAACAAGCATATTGCTAAGCCTGTGAAGCCTGTTCAACTCGCATTAATCATTGCGGAGCTAGCGGGAATATCTTAAATAATCTTGGACATAAGAGTCGGCGGTTGAAACCGCGTCTATACAAACAAAACCCGCCTCCGCGGGTTGAAGAATGCCGGTTAAAATTACCTTGTTTTCTTCAGTCCGCGGAGGCGGACATCGTTTGTGTAGACGCGGTTTCAACCGCCGTCTAATCTCAGACATCGTTGATATAGACGCGGTTGCAACCGTACGTCCGATCTAAAAACAATTGCCAAAAATAGCACAATATGAGACAATACAATAAAATACAAAAATTAAGGAGTTTTGATTCTTGGTAACTATTAAATGTCGAGGCATTAGCTTCTCTAATATTCAAGCCGTAATCTTTGACAAAGATGGTACTCTAGAGGATTCTCAAGAATTTTTGAGACATTTAGGGCTGAAACGATCGCGCCTCGTAGATGCTCAAATCCCAGGCGTTGGAGAGCCATTACAAATGGCTTTCGGCATCGAAGTTGGTAAAATCGACCCCACGGGCTTGCTAGCAGTCGGTAGCCGCCGGGAAAACGAAATTGTGGCGGCAGGATATATCGCGGAAACTGGCAGAGGATGGATAGAATCTTTAACTATTGCTCAACGCGCTTTTGATGAAGCCGACCAAATGTTAAAAAGTAGTCCACCTTCTCCTTTGTTTGTTGGCAGTTTGGAAGTATTAAAATCTCTGTGTGAAGCTGGCTTGAAACTAGGAATTCTTTCGGCTGCGACAACAAAAGCGGTAGAAAAACTTGTGAAAGCTCACCAATTAAGCGAATATATTCAGTTAGAAATGGGTGTAGATTCTGTACATCTGAATAAACCCGATCCGAAACTATTTTTGTTAGCTTGTGAAAGACTAGGAGTAAATCCCGCAGAAACTTTGATGGTGGGAGATTCGGCGGGTGATATTCAGATGGGGAAAGATGCTGGCGCGGCTGGCTGCATCGGGATTTGTTGGGGGAATGCCCAGGTTAGTCATTTGGAAAAGGCTGATGTGGCGATCGCATCTTTGGATGAAATTACAATTTTAGCAGATTGAGCAAACATTCAGATCAATGGAGACGGAGGAGACGGCAGTGCCGTGTCCCTACCGCGATCAATTGTAGGGACACGGCACTGCCGTCTCCTCGCTTGTCACCTGACGGCGCAGCCGGAATTGATATCAGTCCCTACAAACAACGCAAACCCAAAATTATCACATCTCTTTCAACGCCATCAAGTTCGGCGACTTGCGGCATATATCCCCACTGCTGAAACCCAAATTTCTGGAACAACGTTAGACTCGGCTGATTGTGAGCAAAAATTATTGCCATCAGGGTTTTAAGTCTCAATTCTGGACTCCGCGCAATTGCCGATTGCAATAATTTTTGTCCAATTCCGCAGCTTTGGCGATCGGGCGCGACGTAGATACTAATTTCTGCGGTATGCTGATAGGCTGCACGTCCGTAGAAAAGCTGAAAACTCAGCCAGCCGACGATTTTTTTTTCTGATTCCATTACCCAAATCGGCAAAGAATAGGGCGAGTGTTCTCTGTACCATGCGAGGCGGCTTTCGACTGAGACTGGTTTTAAATCTGCTGTGGCCATTCTCCCCGGTATTGCTGCATTGTATATTTGGACAATTGCGGATAAATCGCTTTCTACTGCGTCGCGGATTTTCATGATTTAAGAAAGAGTTGACAGTTGACAGTTGAGAGTCGTAGGGTGTGTCGCCCTCAAACATTCCCAAACAAATATCGACAATCTTATGGCGACGCACTTGGTACAATTTATCTCTTGCAAAAATACAAAGCACTCCGCCCCAACCCTCCCCTTGAATCAGGGGAGGGGGTAAGATTATTCTTGTTTCCCCCCTTGATAAGGGGGGACTAAGGGGGGTAAATTTGACTTTTGCAAGAGTTCTAATTTATAAAAAATTTTGCTACCATAAATTTTCGAGTTTGTTGCATCAAATATGGTATAAGGTTCGTCGCTACAAGATTTGCGATCGACTTTTAGGCATTTTTGAGGGCGACACACCCTACAAATACTTCCTTTGTACAGACGCGGTTTCAACTGTACGTCGGATCTAAGCATCAACATTCAGATTGTACAGTTCCATGATATCGCTAACAGCCATCCGCGAATTGGCTCCCAATGTTAGCGGTGATGTGTGTCCTCGCTGAAAGTGTTCTGCCGCCGCACAGCCGATCATTGCTGCGTTGTCCGTGCAATATTTTAATGGGGGAAACAATACTCGCAAGTTGTGCTTAACTGCGGCTGCTTGTAAATGTTTTCGGAGTCCGCTGTTGGCTGCGACTCCGCCGCCGACTACTATGGTAGTGAGTCCGAAATTTAGCGCACAGTCGATCGCTCTTTTGGTTAAACCCTTCGCTACTGTTTCCTGAAAACTCGCCGCAATATCATTAATTGTAGAGGCAGCCAAGACGCCTTCGCCACCGGCATTAATATCTAGTTTTTTGAGTTTCTGCACTAACTGCAAAACTGCTGTTTTCAACCCGCTAAAACTGCTGTCGTAGGGATGATATCCGCCACCAGGTAGGGAAATTCTGCCTTCAGGTAGGGGGTATGCTTGGGGATTTCCCAGGGCGGCCAATTTGTCCATCAGCGGCCCGCCGGGATATCCTAGCTGCAACAGTCTGGCGACTTTATCAAAAGCTTCGCCCGCCGCATCGTCGCGCGTTTGTCCGACTGTTTCGTAAACGCCGCAATCTTTAACATAAATTAAACTGGTGTGTCCCCCGGAAACTAACAAGCACAAAAACGGCGGCTGCAAGTCTGGTTCGATTAAGTAAGAAGCGTAGATGTGCCCTTCGAGGTGGTGGACGCCTAAAAAAGGTTTTTGGTGGACTATTGCCAAGCTTTTCGCCGCTGTCAGCCCGACTAACAATGCACCTACTAAACCGGGGGCACAAGTCGCTGCAATGCCGTCAATTTCTGACCAACTCAGGTTGGCTTCACTCAGACACTGGGCAATTACCTGATTTAGCATTTCTAGGTGACTCCGCGAAGCCACTTCCGGGACTACCCCACCGTACTGCTCGTGGATTTTAATTTGTGATGCTACAACATTGCTGCAAACTTGACGATTCTTAACAATTGCCGCTGCTGTTTCGTCACAACTTGTTTCGATCGCGAAAATGGTTGCCATTAACTGGTAATTTTATTTGATAGGTTAGCTATTGCTAGCTTAACGAATTCGGCGCAAGTCCCCCGGCTCGATCTGTTCTCAGGTTATTGCTTGCGGATATTTGCCAGCCGTTGGAGTGGGTCGGAGGCGATCGAATTATAATGCAAGCTGTGGAATATCCTAGCGGTATTACTAAGCTCTCGCACTGACCTATGAAACCCGAATCCCTCATTCTTTTGGGCTTTGCCGCCTCTATGATGGAGACTTTACACCCTCAGCAAGTGCGGTAATCTGGATTCGCGATCGGCAAGTTGAAATGCTTGTACAAAAACTTATTGTTTTGTAACAAAAGGAAACAATTTCATGCGACGATTGTTTGCTGCAATTTTAGTGGTTAGTCTGTGGATCAGTTTTGTTCCAGTTGCTTCGGCTTACAATTTAGTGCCGTGCAAGGACTCTCCCGAATTCAAGGAACTGGCTAAAAATGCACGTTCTACCAATGGCGATCCGGCATCTGCCAAGGCAAGATTCGAGATGTATTCTCAAGCTATGTGCGGCCCGGAAGGATACCCGCACTTAATCGTAGACGGCAGCTTGGACAAGGCTGGCGACTTTTTGATTCCTAGCGTGCTGTTCTTGTATATTGCTGGTTGGATTGGTTGGGTAGGCCGCGCTTATCTGCAAATTGCCAAAAAATCTGCAACTCCAGAGGAAAAAGAGATTATTATCGACGTTCCTGTGGCAATCTCCTGTATGCTGACTGGCTTTTTGTGGCCTCTGGCAGCACTCAAAGAAATCACCACTGGTGAAATGTTTGCCAAGGACGACGAAATTACTGTTTCCCCCCGCTAAAATAGGGAAATGGAGCCAAGGCTAATAGCTAACAGTTAATCGATTAACTGCAAGTTAGCAATTAGTGTCTTACCGAGCGATCGGCAATTACCAACTGTCTCGAATTTTCAGGAGCAGAATTCATGCAATATTTTCTCAAGTTTCTTTCAAGCGCACCAGTATTGGCAGCACTTTGGTTCTCTATTCAAGCTGCGGGTTTGATTGAATTTAACCGCTTTTTCCCTGACTTGCTTTTCCATCCGATGCCTTAAGATTTGACCGGAATTAGGTCTCAAAAATTAGGGCAAAAAAGTTGAGAGTTTTGAGTTTTGAGTGATGAGTTAAAGGTTAATTTAAAGCTCAAACATCAAAACTCTCAAACTCTATAGACTTTCTCAGTAACATGAAGTGGGCATAGGGCATGGGGCATAGGGCATGGGGCATGGGGCATAGGGTATGGGGCATGGGGCATGGGGCATGGGGCATAGCTACTAAGAACCAAGAACCAAGAACCAAGAACCAATAACAACTAACAACTAACAACTGACAACTGACAACTGACTAATGACTAATATTGTGAATCGATGAAGTCTTATCTCGCCGCAGCAATTCAAATGACTAGCTTGCCTGACCTGCAAAAAAATTTGGTGCAGGCAGAGGAATTAATCGACCTGGCAGTGCGTCGGGGTGCGGAGTTAGTTTCCTTACCAGAAAATTTCTCGTTTATGGGAGAAGAGGAGGAGAAGATTGCTCAAGCAGAGGCGATCGGACTCCAAAGCGAAAAATTCCTCAAAACCATGGCCCAGCGGTTCCAGGTGACGATTCTGGGCGGCGGATTTCCCGTGCCGACGGATGGGGGGAAGGTATACAATACTTGCTTGCTAGTAGACCCAAACGGTAGCGAAGTGGCAAGGTACAAAAAAGTACATTTGTTTGATGTAAATGTGCCAGACGGGATTACTTACAGGGAATCAAACACGGTGAAAGCTGGTGAAGATTTGCCGCCGGTTTATGTGTCGCCGGAGTTGGGGACGCTGGGACTTTCGGTGTGCTATGACGTGCGGTTCCCGGAAGTTTACAGGCATTTGTCGCACAAGGGTGCTGATGTTTTGTTCGTGCCGGCGGCGTTTACTGCTTACACTGGCAAGGATCATTGGAAGGTTTTGTTGCAAGCGAGGGCGATCGAGAATACTTGTTATACGATCGCCCCAGCGCAGACTGGACACCACTACGGCCGCCGTCAAACTCACGGTCACGCGATGATTGTAGACCCTTGGGGTGCGGTTTTGGCGGATGCCGGAGAGGAACCGGGTGTGGCGATCGCAGAGATTAATCCCGATCGGCTAGAACAAGTCCGCCGCCAAATGCCCTCATTGCAACACCGGGTTTTTATGTAAGTTATGGTGGCTTGGTACTTCGCAGTTTTGTCACCAATTGGTGTCAAAATTGCAGTTTTCGCCAGCCACCAGACTTGAAAAGTTTTTTCTGCCATCGAGTAATTGTGTACGTTCGTACACAAAAAACTTGGATCGGGTGCCGTCAGCACCGGGTTGGGGCGGGTTTAAGGTTGAGATCGAGCCGATCCCCCCTAACCCCCCTTAAGAAGGGGGGGACAGGAGTGCTATCAAAGTCCCCCTTGTTAAGGGGGATTTAGGGGGATCGAGACTGCGGTAAAAGCGAAATTTATCAAGAGCTTTTTTCTCGGACATGAAGGGCCAATAACTCGGGATAAAATGTCTAAGGCAGGTTCAATGGGCGTGCACTTCTGCTAAAAGGCGAATGGGCGACAGTAGAATTGCACAAAATGCGTCTTTTTTGGAGAAATGAAACACACTCTTTCGGTTTTAGTTGAAGATGAAGCGGGTGTCCTCACTCGAATTGCTGGTTTATTTGCCCGTCGGGGTTTTAATATTGAAAGTCTGGCAGTTGGCCCAGCAGAGCAAGTGGGAGTGTCTCGGATTACGATGGTTGTACCGGGAGATGACCAGATTATCGAGCAGTTGACCAAGCAACTGTACAAGTTGATTAATGTGCTTAAAGTTCAGGATATAACGGAAATTCCGTGTGTGGAACGGGAGTTGATGTTGCTGAAAGTTAATGCTGCTAGCGGGACGCGATCGGAGATCATTGAGTTAGCTCAGATTTTTAGAGCGCGAGTGGTGGATATTGGTGATGATACGCTGACTTTGGAAGTTGTCGGAGATCCGGGTAAGATGGTGGCGATCGTCCAGGTTCTAAATAGATTTGGGATTAAGGAAATTGCTCGTACTGGAAAAATTGCTATGACTCGGGAGTCGGGCGTAAATACGGAGTTTCTCAAGTCTTTGGAAGCGAAAGTTTAAAGAAGAAGGAAGAAGGAAGAAGGAAGAAGGAAGAAGGAAGAAGGAAAAAGTCAACCCCCATGCCCCCCTGACAGGTGTAGGTTTTCCCCTGGCAAAACCCAGCAAATCTAGACAGTGCAAAGGTTTTGGGCTTTTGCCTCTTAAAATTTCAAACTCTTATGGGATAAGGCTTTTACCCAAAAACCTACACCCGTCAGATGCCCCCCCCAAGGGGGGAAATTCAGGAAGAAGGAAGAATGTTTTAACTTCTAATTCCCAATTCCCGATTCCCAATTCCCGATTCCCAATTCCCAATTCGCGATTACCATTTGGGTTGACTTTCGATCAAACCTGTGGCTGTGATGGTGTCTACAGGCTTTGAGAAAAAGTATCCCTGTCCGTATTCGCATTGCAGCGCTCTGAGCAAGTTAAGCTGTTCGATGGTTTCTATTCCTTCAGCGATCGCATCCATGCCTAAATGACTGGCTAAGATCAAAATAGTCTGTACAATAGCTTCGTTTCCTTCATCTTCAGTCATGCGGCTCACAAAAGCTCGATCGATCTTTAAGGCATCAGTGGGAAAAGTGTGCAGGCGGCTCAAAGAAGAATAGCCTGTGCCAAAATCGTCAATATATAATTCAATTTCTAAATTTTTCAATTGGGAGAGGATAGCGGCGGCTGATTCGGCATTGTCCACGATCACGCCTTCGGTAATTTCTAACTTTAAAGTGCGGGGGTCAAGGTGAGTTTCTTGTAAAATCTCACGAATGCGATCGATTAAATCCGGCTGTTTAAATTGTTCGTTAGAAAGGTTGACGCTGACTGTCAACGGCGGATTTGCGGGGAATTTTTCGTGCCACTCGTGGATCTGACAGCAAGCCGATCGCATCATCCACCAACCAATAGGTACAATCAATCTAGTTTCTTCTGCTACTAAAATAAACTCACCGGGAGCTACTAAACCGCGCTGGGGGTGATACCATCGCAGCAGCGCTTCAAAACCGCTGATTCTACCGCTAGTTAGAGAGACGATGGGCTGGTAGTAAAGCTGAAATTCCTGGGAGTCTAGAGCGCGCCGCAATTCGTTTTCCAGTTGCAAAAGGGCGACGGCGCGAGTGTGCATACTTAAGTCGAAAACTTCGTGGCGAGCTTTGCCCAATCCCTTTGCGTGATACATGGCAGCATCTGCATCTCGCAGCAGTTCTTCTGGTCGATCGTACAATATTCGGAATGGGACGGGAACAGGAGAGTCGGGAGATAGGCAAGACAAAGCAGTTTCCCGATCGACATGGACGAGATTTCCTGGACTAGAAAATTCGGAAAAATTGTTGGGATCCTGTGGCAAACCGGAACAAACAATGCCAATGCTAGCACTGCTAAAAACTTGATATTCGTTGAGGTAAAAAGGCTGTGCCAGTTCCGCTTGCACTCGTTCGGCAATGTGGATCGCATCATCGGTGTTTTTGATATTTTCCAGCAAAATAGCGAATTCGTCGCCGCCGAGACGGGCAACAGTATCTCCAGCCCGCAAACAGATTTCCAGGCGCTGGGCGATCGCGATCAGCAAGCGATCGCCCACTAAATGCCCCAAACTGTCATTAACCACCTTAAAGCGGTCTAGATCGATAAACAGCACCGCAAACAAAACCTCGGGACGGCGTTTTGAAAGCTCGATCGCGTGTCCCAAACGATCCATAAATAAAGCTCGGTTGGGCAAACCCGTCAGCGTATCGTGCAAAGCATCGTGTACTAACTTCTCTTCAGCTATTTTCCGCAGAGTGATATCTTCGACAGTACCTTCGTAGTAAAGCAAATTGCCACCAGCGTCGCGAACAGCCCGGCCGTTTTCGGAAACCCAGATAGTAGTTCCGTCAGCGCGGTAAACTTGGGACTCGAACTCAGACACAGAACCGTGTTTTTCGATCGCACCCAAGAACTCGACGCGGCGGTTGGGATCGAGGTAGAGTTGGTGCTCGATATCGTGGATGTTTGCGATCAGTTGGGTTGCCGACTCGTAGCCGTAAATTCTGGCTAAAGCCGGATTGGCACTGATATAGCGTCCGTCAGCACTCGTTTGAAAAATTCCCTCGATCGCGTTTTCAAAGATGCTGCGGTATTTTTCTTCGGCTTGTTGCAGCGCGAATTCTGCCTGCTTGCGATCGCTGATATCTGTCAGCGTGCCGAGATAGCCCAGAACTGCTCCATTGTTGTCAATTTCCGGCACTGCTTGCCAAAATACCCAGGTTGTGAGGTCGCCGTTGCAAAAGCGGTACTCTAACTTACAAGGCAATTTATCTTTGACAGCGCGATACCACTGGCTCAAAATGCGATCGCGGTCTTCGGGATGCAAACTTTGGGCCCAACCTTCGCCCAATGCCTTTGGCGCAGTCAGTCCCGCCATCTCCAAAAATCGCTCGTTGACATACAAACAATCTCCCGCAGCGTCGGCGCGGAAAATCCCGACTGGCAGTATTTTAGCTAAAGTGTAATAGCGGTATTCGCTTTCTAGCAGGGCGCTGGCAGCTACTTTAGTCTCTGTGATATCAAACATTGCGCCTTGAAGGATGACGGAGTTGCTGGCTCGATCGCGAACTGCGATCGCTCGATCGCGGAACCAGACAATTTTACCGTTGCGGGCGATCGCGCGGTATTCTGACACCAGCGGCCCGTCGCTAAAAATATCTTCTCCCTCGGTAAATTTCTGTGTAGCGTTTTCAACTAACACGCGATCGCGGTCTTCTGGGTGAACGAGTTTCAGCCACAGATCTGGGTCTGCCTTCCATTCAGCTACAGAATAACCGAGAAAAGTCTCAATTTGCGGGCTGATGTAAAGTTTGGCAGCGCTGCGGTTGAGGGGAGAAATGTAGGTGACAGCCGGCATTTGTTCTACAAGCGCGCAGTATTTCGCTTCTACGGTGCAGAGTGCTGCTTCTAGGCGCTGCCGCTCCAATTCGGCAGCCGCCCGTCCGGCAAAGATGCTAATAATTAGCTGAAATTTGGCAAGATGTGATTCTAGTAGGGGGCGATCGTGGAAAATACAAATAATGCCCAAAGGTTCGCCGTAGGAGTTTTTCAGCAAGATTCCCAGGAAGCTGCGCGAACCTGTAACGATCGGTCTGCGGTCTTCAGGAAAGGTTTCCATGAGGCGGTCTGGACAGGAGTACATTCCCTGCTCAAACACCAGCGCTTCGGGAGTATTGGCAGTGTTGCACTCAAAGTTTGGCTGTGGCTGTCCGTCGCTCCAAAAACTGATAACTTGTAATTTATCGGGAGTTAGATCGGCGCGTTCGATCGATTTAATCGATTTGGCAGCAATGGCGCTGCGAACTCCTAGTGCTGAGGCTAAGTGGGGAACTAAGGTATCAAAGAATTGTGTCCCCCCGGGCGAATTAGTACCTGCCAGGATGTCACCTAGCAAGTCTTCCTCTAATTGCGGGGAAGTGGTGGCTTTGGGAGGGTTGTCGTTAGGAGGGCTATCGGCATTTTGGTCGATCGAACCCTCGATGCTCAGACTAACGGTTTTGCTGGTGGAAGGCCCTACAAGAGGCGAAGAATTCACAGTTGGGCGTTGTTGCTGGGCTAAGAATAGATTGTAGCCAATACCTAACAGTTTACCCAAGAAGCTGTCAGCGATCGCCAACAGATTTGAGTTGGGGAAAATCAACAAGTTTTTCCTAATTTTCAATCTCGCAGATAAATCTGGCTGTAATTCTGCCAACTGCGGTTGCTCTTCGGCAGTTGGCAGACTGGGATGCCTTCGGTGCCACTTGAGATAAATCGCGATCGCGAAGACTAAAGTCGCCGATAATCCCAGAAGGTATGCAAGAATCTCAAAGTAAAAAAATAAATCTAGCTCGAACATCGATTAGCACCGCTCGACAATTATAGTAGTTAGCAGAAAGAATTGGTTTAAAGCCGGAATCCCGATCGGGAGAAATTAAAATCAGATTATTCATCACTCCAATCCTCGGACTTCGAGATAGAGGTAGCTGTCCCAAGTCAACTGTCAATTGTCAGTTGAATTAAAGGCAGTCTATATTATTAAAAATAACTAAGTATCGTCACGGATGAGTAACGAATACAAGGTAGGATTGGAGGTGAAGGCGAAAATAGAGTTAATACCCTGCTATGAAAGCGATCGTTTTTGAAACTCCCGGAAGCCCATCCGTATTGAAACTGCAAGATATCTCAGCCCCTACTATACAAACAGAAACTGAAGTTTTGGTGCGGTTGCGGGCGGCGGGGATCAATCCGATAGATACTAAGTTGCGATCGCGCGGCACATTTTACCCCGAGAAAACTCCTCACGTTTTGGGGTGCGACGGTGCTGGAGTGGTAGAAGCTATCGGTGCTGAGGTGCAGAGTGTCCAAGTCGGAGACGAGGTTTTTTTCTGCCACGGGGGTTTAGGCGGGTCGATCGGTACTTACGCTGAGTTTGCCGTTGTAGACGAACGTTTTCTCGCCATCAAGCCTGCTGCTTTAAGTTTTGTTGAGGCGGCGGCTGCACCCTTAGTTCTAATTACAGCATGGGAGTCGCTGTACGATCGAGGGCGCTTGCAAGCCGGTCAGAAAGTGCTCATTCTAGCAGGTGCAGGCGGTGTCGGCCACGTCGCGGTACAGTTGGCTTCGTTGCAGGGTGCTGAGGTTTGCACTACTGTTAGTTCCGAAGCAAAAGCCGAGTTTGTACGGCAGTTAGGTGCAGATTCAGTTATTTTATACAAAAATACGGATGTTGTCGATCGGGTTTTGGCTTGGACTGAGGGCCAAGGAGTTGATTTGGCTTTTGATACAGTCGGGGGAGAAACTTTTTACCAAACTATTCCGGCTGTGAAGATTTACGGAGATTTGGTAACAATTTTGGAACCAGATCCGGCTTTGGGCAATTTGAAAACAGCGAGAATGCGGAATCTGCGGATTAGTCTGGAGTTAATGTTAACTCCGATGCTGCAAAATTTGGTGGAGGAACAGCAACAGCAGGCAAAGATTTTGCAGCAGTGTGCTCGTTTGTGCGATCGTAATTTGCTCAAAATTCACGTCAGCCAAACTTTCCCGCTAGAACAAGCTCAAGCAGCGCATGAGTTGTTAGAAAAAGGTTCAGTAACGGGTAAAATAGTGCTTGAAATTGCGGGCGATTGAGATTCCCGGCGAATCGAATTCGGCCTGGGGCGACTAATAAATGAATTGAGAGAGCGCCGCTCCCCAAAATTCTTACTATAGCGGTTATCAGAAACATAAGGTAAGTTGTTGGGCTTAAGCCCTCTTAGAGGTAAGTTGTTGGGCTTAAGCCCTCTTAGAGGTAAGTTGTTGGGCTTAAGCCCTCTTAGAGGTAAGTTGTTGGGCTTAAGCCCTCTTAGAGGTACGTTGTTGGGCTTAAGCCCTCTTAGAGGTACGTTATTGGGCTTAAGCCCTCTTAGAGGTACGTTGTTGGGCTTAAGCCCTCTTAGAGGTACGTTGTTGGGCTTAAGCCCTCTTAGAGGTACGTTGTTGGGCTTAAGCCCTCTTAGAGGTACGTTGTTGGGCTTCAGCCCTCTTAGTTGAAATGGTTATATAAGCTACCAGTCATACCTCATCTTTTTGAGAAAGGCTATACAATAACAAAAACAAACCGCCTCACCATCTCACCAATGTTAGATAAAATCTGGCGATTCCTCAAACAATTAATTCAGCGGCTATTCGGCACCAATCCTACAATTCAACCGCCACCACCTCAACCTGCGCCAACTTTGACTGATGCGGAATACGAGGCGAAGTTGATGGAACTTCTCGAAGGGGTGAATCAGGGCTGGGGAAGAGGCGATGTTGCGGGATTCTTAATCGCAAAACGGATTAAAAATGGTGATTTGGCGGCTTGGTTGCGGAGGTTTGGGGTGCGATTGTTGGAGGGCGCGCAGGGGAGTACAGCGTCTACGGATGCGGTGGTATCGCTTCAGGAATTGGCGCGCAGGTTGGAGTTGTTGAGTGGAGTTGCGGGTGGGGAATTGGGAGAGGTGGCGGGGAATGTTGGTAGGGAGATTTTGGTTGAGTTTCCGCTAGTTTCGGATGAGGGGGAGGAGGATGTTGATGGAGAGGCTGAGAAATGGAAAAAGCGAGGAACTGAGCAATTTATGAAAGGGGATTTTGAAGGGGCGCTGAACTCCTGTGACAAAGCCTTAGAATTCAAACCAGATTTTCACGTTGGCTGGTACAATCGGGGCTGTGTACTGGGTAAATTAGGCAGATTTGAAGATGCGATCGCCTCCTACGACAAAGCCTTAGAAATCAAACCAGATTTTCACTTTGCCTGGGACAATCGGGGCATTATACTTTGCGATAATTTAAACAAATATGAAGAGGCGATCGCCTCCTTCAAAAAAACCTTGAAATTCAAACCAGATTCTTACGAAGCGTGGCACAATCAGGGCGTTGCACTTCGTAATTTAGGCAGGCTTGAAGATGCGATCGCCTCCTACGATAAAGCCTTAGAAATCAAACCAGATAAAGACGAAGCCTGGATTAATCGGGGTGTTGCAGTCAGTAACGCACCTGGATATAGCCAGCTAGTTTATGAAATATTACAAGCAAACTTCCCTAAATCTCCACCAGTAACCAGAACTCTCTTAACTCATAACCTGAAACAGCGCGGCTATGAAGGACAAGTATTAACATTAAAAGCAGGCTTAGAGTATTGCCTACAAAATAGCCACCCCGAAGGATTCGGAAAACTGCATCAAACACTAGGAAATGCTCATTACAGCCGAGGACAACTCAATTTTCCCAACACCTATTGGAATAAAGCCGCCGCCAGCTACCAAGAAGCCCTCAAAACTCTCACACCAGATACTTTCCTCCAACTGCATCTACAAGTATTGCAGAAATTAATCAAAACTTTAGTCAGCTTAAAACAAACTGACGAAGCCAATAAATTACAGCGAGATGCAACCGATTTATTGCAACGCTTGCTGAAACAGCAAAACTATTCGCAACTCACCCAACAGCAACTCACCGACAAATTAGTTAGCTTTGAACAATTAACCGTAAATATATTCATCCAATCAGGGCAGTTTACCCAAGCCTTAGCCACAGCCGAAACAGATAAAAACGTCTGCCTATCTTGGCTGCTGGATGCCTTGCCAATTCCCGATTATGAAACCGAAGAGACAGTCACTCACGCCCAAATTCAGCAACTCCTCAATCCCACAACTTGCGCCATTTACTGGCATCTCAGCGACGCATCCCTGACCACATTCATCATTAAATCCGATGGCTTGTTGTCTCCCGAAACCTGTTTCAGCGATTTTCCAGATGAACTTGAAGAATGGGTGAAGGAGTGGAATCAACAATATACCGATTATCAATCTAAGGAGAAAACAAGTCAAGTAAATCATCCTTGGCGCGGGGGAATGGCAAGTAAATTTTCCCGACTCAATGCAATCCTGAAAATTGATGCGATTGAACAGCAATTAGAGGGAATTACGGAGTTAATTTTGATTCCGCACCGGGACTTGCACCGCTTTCCGATTCATGCTTTGTTTAGTCGGGATTTTGTGGTTAGTTATTTGCCTAGCGCCGCCGTTGGGATTAGTTTGCAACATCGGTTTACCCCCCCCAACCCCCCCCTTAGCAAGGGGGGGGCTAAAGAGAACACTCCAATCTCTCCCTCACAAACTGAGACCTTGAACACTCCAGTCCCCCCCTTAGCAAGGGGGGCTAGGGGGGTTCTTTCCATCCTCAGCATCGAAAATCCGCACAGCACAATTACCGATAAAAACGGCCAACCAAAAAGACTCGCCCCTCTCCCCGCCGCCGAAATCGAATCGGAAATTATTTGCCGAATGTTCGACAATTCCACCCGACTCGAAGAAGACGCAGCCACTCTCGATGAAGTCGAAAGATTATTGCAACAATCACACAATATTTTTCACTTCACCGGCCACGGCAGCTATAATTTCGATCATCCGCTAGAATCGACTTTATACCTCAGCAACACCCACCGATTAACAGTCAGAGAAATTATCCAACTTGACCTCAGCAACTACCAATTAATCTGCCTTCCAGCCTGCGAAACCGCATTGACAGACAAACAAACGATTCTCGCCGAATATGTAGGATTGACTAGCGGTTTTATGCGCGCGGGAGTTGGCTGTGTCGTCAGTACCCTGTGGCCCATAGAATCCGGTGCGAGTACGTTATTAATGATTTATTTCTACCAACGGTGGCGAGAAGCCGGCGATTCTCTACCCGTGGCTTTAGCAAATGCTCAAAAATGGCTACGAGAAGCCACCCGCGAGGATTTAGCCGCCTGGTATCAAGGGGAAATTGACAAGATTTCCGCAAACAGCGCCGAACTTTCTGAAGTTGAATTTATGCTACGCCGATTCTTTAACACGAATCGCCAAGCATTAGCTACAATGGAATTAGATCAACCCTATCAGCATCCCTACTACTGGGCTGCTTTCACCATCACAGGATTATGAAAGACACGCAAAACGAGATTTTCAAAGCTTTTATTATCGCCCTAGTCCAACAAACTGAACCTTTGCCCGCAGCAGTCCAATCCGAGTGCAATAAAATCGGTGAAGCTTTCACGATTATCGATATTGCAAAACTTGCCGAATTGCATCCACCTCTGCTAGCCGCCTATGAAGAAGCTGACACTTGGTTAGTGAATCATAGCAACGAACGCAGCAAAGGATTAGATGTTTTACCGGATGCTGAATTTGAAAATAACAATACTACTAATATTGAAACTGATAACAGCGCTAGCGACATCAGCGACTTGACAAATTTGCCAGAAATTATCAAGAAAATCGAGGAAAAAATTGAGCCGCGCGGGTTTGGAGGATTCCTCAGAAAGATTTTGCAAGCTGGGGACTCTGTGCAAGCAAGTCGAGATACAATCTTATTGTCGATCGCAGATGGATTTGTCCATGAGTAAGGAAAATTGGCTAATCTACCCGACTGTCGATTTGTTTGTCTACGATTTAGCAGACGGTATCGGGCAAAATGAGGACAAGATTAGCCAAAATCGCGCACAGTTTTGGCAAAAGATTTATGGCGACAAAATCTCTGCGCCACAATTAGCAAAACTCAAGCAAGCTGAAACAGAAACTGCTGAGTATATTGAGTTACTGGGCGACAAAAAATTAGCAGCATTTGAGTCTCCCCTCGATGGCTATGCTTATCCCGTGAAAATCGGCGATACTTATGCGGCACAATTTGACTTGTCTGGGAAAATCGAATCCGACAAGGAAAACACATTTAAACCGAAAGAAATTGACTGTTTAGAATGGCTGAAACAACAAGTAATTTCCCGTGTCAATCCACCTGCGACAATTGGTCAAAGTTGGCTGGTTTGGGGACAATTGACTGCTAATGACCAAGATGCTTTAGCAACTGCTAAAAATTGCTATAGTAAACTGAATCTATTCCCCAATGCTAAATGGGAGAGAGACTTAAAAGCTGAGGGTAAATTTTTAGGTGCTGATTTTTACGAATTGTGGCTACCACCGGGGGATAGGGGCAATATCAGTCAAAATTATCATGTCTTAATTTGCTTGTTTCCTTACAATAATGGTCAATCAATTGCCGATATTAGCAAGACTGTCGCTAAACTTTATGTGCATCTAATGCGATTGTTTGCCTTCCGCAATAAGGTGATTTGGGCTTACACTCAAAGCCGCCAACTTAAGGCTGATTTGAAAGATGCTTCGCGGACGATTCAAGACATTGTTCAGCAATTACCGCAACAGGTGAATGCGCCGAAAGTTGACTTGAAAGAATTGCAGCAAAGTTTGGTTGATTCCTTGACAATCTTCTCGGTTTATGCTAATTATATTAGCAGATTGGAAGAGCAAGAAAATACAATCAAAACTAATCTTAAAAATTATAAAAGACGGTTGGAAACTATCGGTGAGGATATGGGAAGTGATGCTGAAGCTTTCAAGTTTATGGCCAGTTTCAGCGATTTTGCTAAGGAGAAGTATGTTTGGCAAGTGGCGGCGGATAATCGGAGTTTGAGTGCGGGTTTGAGGTTGTTGGAAAATGCGATTCAGACGATTGAGGGGATTATTGAGATTGAGAGGGCTAAGAGCGATCGCACTTTAAATGTTACGATTGGGGCTGTTGGTGTGGGAATTGGCACCAGCGGGGTAGCCGCCAGCGTTTATGCTAGTCAAATTAGGAGTCCTGCCAGCCCCACAAATCCGATAAATGTGAATGTAGTTTTTGGGTTGAGTATGGGTTTGGGAATTGTAGCAGGTGCGATCGTCCTGATAATGATAGGCAAGAAATGGCGCTAAAATAGATTAGCGGCGATTTTAGAGGAATCGGCGCAGCAATCGGCGATTGAAATCGCTTCTTATCAAACAAAGTCCGCCTGCGCGGACTGAAGAGAGAAGAAGAGAAGAGAAGAGAGGTAATAAAATGACAACCGTTACTTTAAACTTAGATAGTGTCGAGTTAACAGACGAACAGTTTTACCGTTTATGCCAGATGAATCGAGATTGGCAATTTGAACGGACAACGAAAGGGGAAATCATTATTATGTCACCAGTAGGCGGAGTCAGCGGCAATCGAGAAGCCAATTTAATTGGCTTAGTCTGGATGTGGAATCAACGAACTCAGCTAGGGATAGTGTTTAGTTCTTCAACTATTTTTCGGCTTCCTAATAATGGAGATAGATCCCCTGATGCGGCTTGGGTTAGCTTGGAAAGATGGTCGGCTTTAACTGATGAACAAAGGGAGAAGTTTCCGCCGATTTGTCCTGATTTTGTCATAGAATTGCGATCGCGCACAGATTCGCTAAAGCCGCTTCAGGAGAAAATGCAGGAATATCTCAACAGCGGTTTGCGCTTGGGTTGGTTGATTAATCCTCAAGACGAACAAGTGGAAATTTATCGCGCTAATCGTGAGGTGGAAATTGTACAGTTTCCGGTTAGTTTGTCCGGCGAAGATGTGTTGCCTGGATTTGTGCTGAGTTTGCCGATGGTTTGATTGAGAATTAGAGGAATCAGTCTCTTTCAACCGCCCGGGCTGTGTCGCCGCGATTTCAACCGCCCGGGCTGTGGATGCACAGTTTGCAACCGCCCGGGCTTCTGAAATTACGATCGCCCTTAAGTCGTATACTCCGCATTAATCTTCACGTAGTCGTAACTCAAATCGCATCCCCAAGCCTTCGCGAAACCGCCGCCATTCCCGACAGCAACCTGAATTAAAACCGTGTCTTCCTTCAGATATTCACCAGCAGCAGCAGCCTTCATATAATTACTCGCAGCAGATTTATCGAACTCCTTCGGCTGTCCGTTTTCCATCATCAAAAAATCTCCCAATTGAATCCGCAAATTCTCTTGTTCAAAAGCAACGCCCGCGCGCCCCGCCGCCGCCGCAATTCTTCCCCAATTCGGATCGCGTCCAAAAATAGCAGCTTTCACCAAAGAAGAACCGACGATTGTTTTGGCAATTTTACTCGCAGAAACTTCGTCGGCGGCGCCACTAACTTGTACTTCCACCAAACAAGTTGCACCTTCGCCGTCACGGGCGATCGCCTTTGCCAAATGCACGCAAACTTCTGTTAGCATCGCCTCTAATTTTTCAGCATCCGCGCCCTTTTCTGTAATCGCAGGCGTGCGGGATTGGCCGTTAGTCAAAGCAATTAGCGAATCGTTGGTACTGGTATCGCCGTCAACAGTAATTTGATTGAAACTTCTGTTTGCCGCCCGAGTCAGCATTTCCTGCCACAAATGTGACGACACTGCTGCATCACACGTTACAAATGCCAGCATTGTTGCCATATTCGGGTGAATCATTCCCGAACCTTTGCAAATGCCGCCGATACGCACGGGACGATCGCCAAACATGGTTTCCAGGGCGATCGTTTTCGGCACTAAATCAGTCGTACAAATAGCCTTAGCAGCCGCATCAGAACCAGTTTCCGAGGCCTCAGCAACCAATCGCGGAATTCCCGCCCTCAGCGGCTCCATTTTAATCCGCTGCCCGATCACGCCAGTGGATGCCAAAAGAATCGATTCTGAAGGAATATTCAGCGCTTCGCCCAACAATTTCGCGCTTTCGAGGGCATCTGCTAAACCTAATTCGCCAGTAGCAGCATTTGCTTGTCCGGCATTGCACAAAATTGCTTTGGCGCTGGGTTTAGCTTGCAAGCGCTGGCGGCAGTAGTCCACGCAAGCAGCCCGGACTGTGGATGTGGTGAAGACTCCCGCGGCGATCGCGTCCACCTCTGACAAAATTAAACTTAAATCCGGCAAGCCAGAAGGCTTCAAACCCGCTGTAATTCCCGATGCTCGATATCCTCTCGGTGCTGTAACTCCGCCGCCAATTTCCTTCCAGTCCGACATGATGACCTCCCTAGAGCGTTCTATTCTATTGAGAGGGGATTATATCATTTTAGATTTTAGATTTTAGATTTTAGATTTTAGATTGCCAACAAATGACGAATCAATGAGTTGTTTTTTTGTCGTTTAATCGTTCTTTCCCCGATGCGCGATCTCAAATCCTGTAGCATTGGAATTATTAATCTCTCTATTCTCTCTCTGTGTTCTCTGCGGCCTCTGTGGTTAAATCATTCCGATGCAACCGGAAACGATATGAAAATATAGTTGAGCAATATTAGAAAATTTTGGGACGGGCTAGAAGCCCATCCCACAAGAAAAAAGATTTTTGTGGGATGGGCTTCTAGCCCGTCCTAACTATTTTTGCAAGAGGTCTATTATATTTCATTATTTGTGTTAAATCAATTCCCTAAAACTAATCGCGACTTATTCTGTAGAGATCTAACTCAAGAACAAGTCGCGACGATTTTGTA
Organism: Microcoleus sp. PH2017_08_TRC_O_A; assembly: GCF_020738665.1. Classification (NCBI taxonomy): domain Bacteria; kingdom Bacillati; phylum Cyanobacteriota; class Cyanophyceae; order Oscillatoriales; family Microcoleaceae; genus Microcoleus; species Microcoleus sp. PH2017_08_TRC_O_A. The sequence goes on along the minus strand of NZ_JAEQCE010000030.1, from coordinate 25,875 downwards.
ACTGTCATTATTAATTTTTAGCTGGCAAACAACAAACTCGATTCAACTATCTCGCTGTTGAAAAAACGAGTTATTTGCGATCGACACTCGCCGCAAAACCAATATCTAAACCAACTTCAGCAGCCGCGCGGCTCAGCATAGATTCCTGACGGTTTTTGATGAGGTGTTGGTGGCGCATCATCAGACTGCGCGCTTGTTGTTGGGTAGACATCACTGGTTTTCTCCAAATGTAGGTAATAGGTTTGCGGGCAATTGGGGAAATTAATTGAGCTTTGCCTTAGCTCATGGTGGCGTTGCTGCGATCGTAACTGGCTTGAAGGCTGGGCTGCGGCTTGCCTTGAATGTGGCCCCAGTAGTGAGTATTTTCCATTCCGACTTCGCTGGCGGTGCGGTTGAGCATGGATTGCTGCCGGTTCTTCACCATTTGGTGGTGGCGCATCATCAGAGAGCGGGCTTGATTTTCGGTAGACATATCCGGTTCCTCCGTTTTCCTCGATCGATCTTGGGCTGCTTTTTGTTCCTATTTATAACTATACTAGATATTTCTGTATCTAAAGCTACAAAGTTAAAATTGTAATAAAAGTTTACAATAAGGCAAGAAGTGCGATCGAGAATGCGGGAGTACCGCGAGGCTTAAAAAATATTAGAAAGTAACTTATAAATTAAGCGAAAAATAGCTGTTGCCGCGATCGCCCCTAAAGCAGCCAACCATCCCACAAACAACACGCCTGTGAAAGGAGAATTTGGATAAATCGTAACAGCAGCGCGCAAAGCCGGGAAAAACCACAGTACAGCCAGAGTACCTGCACTAATAATCAGCATCTCAGTTTGCTCGATCGCCCTGCGGTACTGGCCGAAAATTAGCCCCCCGACAATCATCCCCAACAATCCGATACTCACACTTGGATTCGGCAGCAAACTCGTCAGGGCGATCGCCAGCAACCCCCCTTCAAAACCCGTAAACGCAGCCCCACCCAAAATATCCCAAATCGAAAAAGCCCTTCGCGGCCCCGATTGCAGGTTTCCCGGAGGAGTCGCCACCACAGGAGGCACAGGAGGCTGCTGAGTTGGTTGGGGGGTCGGAGTGGGTTGGGGAGGCGGCTGCACCACCATCGTAGGCTGTTGAGAATTGTATTTCAGAGCCGCTTCCACCTCGATCGCCGATTGATAGCGCTGGCTGGGAGCCGGTAACAACATTCGATCGAGAACTTCAGCCAAACGCGGGCTTACCTGTACGTGCGATCGCCAATTCCACTCATTTTCATAACTATCAAACAATTCCGTCGGCTGCAAACCGCTGAGCAAAGTAATGCAAGTCACAGCCAAAGCATAAAAATCCGTTGCGGGATAAACCTCTTGTCCGTTCATCTGTTCGGGCGGAGCATAACCCAAAGAATAAATACCAGTCGAAGCCTTAGAAGCACCCGCAGTTTGCGTCACCTGTTTGACAGCCCCAAAATCTAATAAATAAAGCCGACCACTTTTAGCCCGCATAATATTAGCAGGTTTAATATCCCGGTGAATCGAACCGCGCGAGTGTACAAAATCGAGAACCTTCAAAATTTCCCGCAGCACCTCCATCGTTTCCGCTTCCGAAAACTTGCCTTTAACAACAAGTTCTTCCTCCAAATTGTGACCGTCAATAAATTCTTGAACCAGATAGAAAAACTGATCGTTTTTCCCAGGCTGCAAACTCGGAACAGTCAGCTCAAAAAACGCCAGCAAACTCGGAATTTGCGAATGTTCGTTTCCCAGTTCTTCCAGCACCGCCGCTTCCCGTTCAAACAGAGTTTGAGCGATTTTTAGCTGTGCCGGAGTCATATTTGCCGACGGCTGCAAAAGTTTAGCAACGCACTGCCGCATCGCCGGAGTATAGCGGTCTCTGGCCAAAAATGCCGCCCCAAAACCGCCTTGACCCAGCAACCTGACTGGCAAATAGCGCCCGCTCAAAATTAGGGGCATTCCACAGGCCTTGCAATACCTTTGCTGCACCGTTTTCAGCAGGGAACTGTCATCGAGGTCGGAAAAATTGTTTTGAGGGCGCGGGCAGCCCGGGCGGGTGCAGTAAACTTCCATTTTGGTTTGCTAATTGGTCATAGGGCATTGGGCATTGGGCATTGGTCATCGGGCATTGGGCATTGGGCATTGGGCATTGGGCATTGGGCATTGGGCATTGGGCATTGGGCATTGGTAATTGGTAATTGGTAATTGGGAATTGGTAATTGGGAATTGGTAATTGGTAATTGGGAATTGGGAATTGGGAATTGGGAATTGGGAATTGGGAATTGGGAATTGGGAATTGGGAATTGGGAATTGGGAATTGGTAATTGGTTTAATTCCTAATTCTAGGTGGTCAAACTTTTTCATACTACTCCAGTTTCTTTTACCCTCTTTAATCTAGTTTTGGTATTAGGTTTTGGCATCAAAAAAGCCAATTATATCATGTCCGGTTAATCAGTTATCATTTCAGTGCGAGCGTCTCGCTCGTTCGCTATAGACGCTCGCACTCGCAATAAATATAAGCCATCGCTCGGACATGATATTACCGATTCTCGATTCGCGATTCGCGATTCCCAATTTGCTAATTTTACCAGGGATTATCAAACCAGATTTTAATCTCTAAACTACGCGCGAACTGCTGAGGGCCAGCAACTTAATAAATCAACTTCCCCCTGAGTTGGGAGTTGCTATTTCTATCAGTCCCAAATCGATCGCCGGAGGTTCTTTCTTTTCCTGGGTACTCGAATAAGTAGCAAATGTTGGCAAAATTTCATTGCTGAAAGCCTCTGCTGCTTTAGAACGGTAGCGGTTGGGGTTGTAAATCAGCGACAAAATTCGAGTTACCAAAACTTCGTCCATTTTAGATTTGTGCAAGACGCCCATCATCAACTCTTTTTCGATCGCCGAAACCGACACAAAAGCAGCGCCCAACCCGGACTGAACAGCATTTTTAATGGCTTCGATGGAATTGAGCTCCATCTCGATTTTCAGGCGGCGCGTGTCAATGCCGCAGCGAGTCAGTACCTGATCGATGACTTTGCGGATAGTAGACTGCGAATCGAGGGAAATAAACTGCAATTTATAAAGGTCTTCTTTTTCGATGCTTTCTTGTTGTACCATCGGGTGAGACGGAGGGAGAATTAGAGCCAGTTCGTCCTCAGCGTAAGGAACAATTTCTAAAGCTTCTACAAGTTCGGTAGGGATTTCTCCGCCAACAATTGCCAAATCGATTTGCCCGTTGGCCACACTCCACGCCGTGCGGCGGGTCGAATGCACGTGAAGCTGTACCGCTACATCGGGGTACTTTTGCCGAAACATCCCAATCATTCGGGGTAGCAAGTATGTCCCCGTGGTTTGAGAAGCGCCGACGATCAAAGTACCGCCTTGGAGATTTTGCAAGTCTTCGAGAGCTCGACAAGTTTCTTGACAAAGCGATAAAATTTTCTCGCCGTAACTCAGCAGCAGGTGTCCGGCTTCGGTCAGTTGAGCCCGCCGCCCCCCCCGATCGAACAGCGGCACGTCCAACTGTCTCTCTAGGTTCTGCACTTGCAAGCTAACTGCTGGCTGGGATACGTAGAGGCTGTCGGCGGCGCGTTTGAAGCTTCCTTCAGAGGCGATCGCCTTGAGAATGCGTAACTGGTCTAAAGTGAAAGGAAGGTCAGACATATATCTAAATTGTCAGGAAAGCGGTTGTCAGTTGTCAGTGGGCAGTTGTCAGTGGGCAGTGGGCAGTTGGCATTTGGCAGTTGGCATTTGGCAGTTGAGAGTTGACGGTTGACGGTTGACGGTTGACGGTTGTCAGGAAAGCAGTTGAGAGTTGACGGTTGACTGCTGAGAACTAACAACTGACAACTAACAACTAACAACTAACAACTAACAACTGCCAACCGTCAACTGACAATTGCTCCCATAGATACTTTGTGACACAATTTGGCCGCGAATCAATAACTTTTCTTAATATTTGCAATGACGATCGACTTAGCGCTTGACTCCCACTTAGTTATTCTCGGACTTTTATTTGGTTTTGCGATCGCCCACAGCGGTTTAGCAGCCCTCCGCCCAAAAGGTGAAAAGCTGATCGGGCCGAGACTTTACCGCGTTTTGTTTGCCCTTGTCAGTTTGCCGCTGGCGGTGATTTTGGTTGTCTACTTTTTCAACCACCGCTACGACGGCGTGCAACTTTGGCAAGTACAGGGCGCGCCCGGAGTTAAACCAGTGGTTTGGATACTGTCGGCAATTTCCTTTCTGTTTCTGTACCCAGCAACCTTCAACCTCCTAGAAATTGCCGCCATCCAAAAGCCGGAAGTTCACCTCTACCAAGCCGGGATCATTCGCATTACCCGTCACCCGCAAATGGTGGGACAGGTGATTTGGTGCGTAGCCCACACCCTCTGGATTGGTACTAGCTTTACCCTCGTCACTTCCATCGGTTTGATACTTCACCACCTGTTCGGAGTGTGGCACGGCGACAGCCGACTGCGGGCTCGTTTTGGCGAATCCTTTGAAACCATCAAATCTCAAACCTCAATTATTCCATTTTTGGCAATCCTGCAAAAGCGTCAAACCCTTGACTTGCTTGAGTTCCTGCGCCCTTCCTACCTAGGCGTAGTCATTTTTACAGGCCTGCTGTGGAAAATTCATCCTTTTCTGATGCGTGTCACTGCGAACATATACTGGTAGCATGATCCCTAGGATAGAAAAAAAATTATTAAATTTTGAGGGATCATGGTGTTGTCGGTTAGCGAACGCACTTTTGCACAAGAGGTATTTCAAGCCTCTACCCCCGTTTTAGTTCACTTTTGGGCACCTTGGTGCGGTTTGTGCCGCGCGATCGACCCCACGCTTACAAGTTTTGAAGCACAGTGGGCAGGAAAAGTCAAGCTCCTAGGGGTGAATGCCGATCAAAGTTTGAAGTTGGCAAATACTTACCGACTGAGCAGTCTGCCCACACTGATTTTGTTTGAGGGCGATCGAGTTCTATTTAGATTTGAAAATTATCAAGGTCGCGAGGAACTGCGACGCACTCTGGATTCCTGGATGCTCGCCACTCAGAATTCTCCCCAGACTCAACGCTTACAACCTCAGGAAGCATTGAACAGGTAACATTTCAAAAGCATTGGGCTCTTGTTTAGCTAGATCGGCGGGAATCCCCACACTATATCGTTTACAGATTGGTGTGGGATGAAAGCTAGGTTGATTGAGGTGGGGTGGTTGACCAATCCCGTAGGGCTCTTAGGCCATCATCACTGAAATGGACAATCTTCGATATAATTAGACAGACAGTGGGGCTGGACGTGTTCCTCACTTGAAAATGCTGTAGAGGGAAACAAATTGGAGTACCCCGAAGGAAGATCTTGATATCCTTAACAGGACTCAGATGCCCAAACTATATTGCTTGCAATTAGTGTGGGAGCGTCACAAAGCATTCGCCTCTTGCGTAGAAAGCATTGGGAATTCCCGATTTATCGATCGACCATCCGATCCAAAATCAATGTCGCAGTCTTGGAATCACAGGGCTGCGACATTTGTCTATCTATCTTTTGGCATAGATTTAAGGCGAACTAGATCGATCGCCAACACAAGCAGCAATTCTTAAGGATTGTCGATCGGCAATACTTAAGAATTGTAGAGAGTCTTTCTGCCCAGTCGCGCAAGCGTGTGTCACAATTATTAACAGTTTTGGCAATATCTAGTAGAAACTTTAAACTACCTATCAGTCATGGAACCGCTTTATCAATACGCCTGGCTGATTCCAGTCCTGCCACTGGCAGGCGCAATGCTAGTAGGTTTAGGCTTAATCACCTTTAACCAGGCAACCAACAAACTCCGACAAGCGAATGCGATTTTAATCCTTTCGACCCTCGGAGGGTCAGCGGTAATGTCTTTCGCATTGCTGTGGAGTCAACTACAGGGCCACGCACCCTACACCCGAACCATTCAGTGGGCCTCTGCTGGGGACTTCTCGCTGAACATGGGCTATATCATCGACCCCCTCACGTCGGTAATGCTGGCGATCGTCACCACGGTCGCCTTTTTGGTGATGATTTACACCGACGGCTACATGGCACACGATGACGGGTACGTGAGATTTTACGCCTACCTGAGCATCTTCAGCGCCTCAATGCTAGGTCTAGTAATCAGCCCGAACATCGTTCAGATTTACATTTTCTGGGAACTGGTAGGTATGTGTTCGTACCTGCTAGTCGGATTTTGGTACGATCGCAAACCAGCAGCAGACGCCTGCCAAAAAGCCTTCGTCACCAACCGCGTCGGCGACTTCGGCTTGCTGCTAGGCATCCTAGGCATTTACTGGGCCACCGGCAGCTTTGAATTTGACGTGATGGGCGAACGGCTGCACTCCCTAGTCGAATCCGGTGCTTTGAGCGCAACTCTCGCAACCATCTTCGGAGTCCTGATATTTTTGGGCCCAGCAGCCAAATCAGCTCAATTCCCTCTCCACGTCTGGCTTCCAGACGCAATGGAAGGCCCGACACCAATTTCAGCCCTAATCCACGCCGCGACAATGGTAGCAGCCGGCGTCTTCCTGATCGCTCGGATGTACCCAGTATTTGAAGGACTGCCCGCAGTCATGAATTTGATCGCCTGCACCGGCTGTTTTACAGCATTCATGGGTGCTTCGATCGCAATTACCCAAAATGACATCAAAAAAGGCTTAGCCTACTCCACCATCTCCCAATTGGGCTACATGGTGATGGCAATGGGAGTCGGCGCCTACAGTGCCGGACTCTTCCACCTAATGACCCACGCTTACTTCAAAGCAATGCTGTTCCTGTGTTCAGGTTCAGTCATTCACGGCATGGAAGATGTCGTCGGGCACAACCCCGCCCTCGCTCAAGACATGAGAGTCATGGGCGGCTTGCGGAAATATATGCCGATTACCGCTACTTGCTTTTTAATCGGAAACTTAGCAATCTGTGGCATTCCGCCCTTTGCAGGTTTCTGGTCAAAAGACGAAATCCTCGCCCAAGCTTTCCATGCAAATCCCGCTCTGTGGGCTGTGAGTTGGGTGACTGCGGGGATGACCGCGTTTTATATGTTTCGGATGTATTTCAGCACCTTTGAGGGCGAATTCCGGGGCAATAACAACGCCATCAAGCAACAACTTCTCCAACCGGGTTTGGTTTTCGGCCCTGGGGCGATGAACGTTAAGGAATTGGCATCAACTGGCGAAAATCATGACGCACACGACCATTTTCCTCACGAGTCTCCGCTGACAATGGCTCTGCCGTTAGTGTTGTTGGCTGTACCTTCTGTGTTTATCGGTTTTCTCGGTACGCCGTTTGCCAATTATTTCGAGCAGTTTGTGCGTGCGCCAGGGGAGTCTCTGGAAGAAGTTTTGGCACACGCCGCTGAGTTCGATTTGACGGAATTTCTAATCATGGGCGGAAGTTCTGTAGGTATTGCCTTGTTGGGCATTACTTTGGCTTCTCTGATGTATTTGAGCCGGAAAATCGATGCTGGTGCGATCGCCCAAAAAATCAAACCACTTTACGAGTTCTCCCTCAACAAGTGGTATCTCGACGATATCAACGAGGTTCTCTTCGTCAAAGGCAGCCGCCGTTTAGCGCGGCAAGTCATGGAAGTGGATTTGCGAGTCGTCGATGGTATCGTCAACCTGACAGGGTTTCTCACCCTGGTTACGGGCGAAGGTTTGAAATACTTTGAAAACGGTCGCGCTCAATTTTATGCCCTGATTGTGTTTGTCGCAGTTCTGGGTTTTGCGATCGTTTCTGGAGTAGGTTAAATCTGTAGGGAAACGGCATTGCCGTGTCCTCCGGGTAGGGCAACGGCAATGCCGTCTCCTCCGGGTAGGGCAACGGCATTGCCTGTGAGTCTCAACTTAAGGTAAAACCGAGAGTCCGACAGGGAATGATATCATATCCACTCTTCATCGTCCTGTATTCATCTCTCTTATCTCCCTCTGTGTTCTCTGCGTTCTCTGTGGTTAAATCATTCCGATCCAACCGGAAACGATATGAATTCCCTGGTGGACTGACAGCTTAAGTTGACACGAAGAAGGGCATTGCCATTTCCCACCAGAAGATATTTTAAGAACGGGTATTAGCTCAATAACTCAGAATTGACAATTAGCCAATAGAAATAAATCTTTGATTAAACTCAAATTGTGCGATCGCACAAATCGTCGCAAACATTACAAAAAAAATAGTTTCGTATAAAGAAAGTATAAAATTTAGACCAAAATCGCCAAAATGTGTTTAAACCTAATAATTGATGGATAATTTTAAAACGCAATGGATACAGCTAACTTTCCCTGGTTAACAACAACAATTCTGTTTCCCATTGCTGCGGCCTTGCTAATTCCTTTGATTCCCGATAAGGATGGCAAGACGGTGCGGTGGTATGCACTAATTGTGGGTTTGATCGATTTTGCCCTACTTGTTTACGCTTTTTGCACTCAGTACGACTTCAGCAATCCAGACTTGCAACTGGTAGAAAGTTATACTTGGGTGCAGCAACTTGATTTAAATTGGTCAGTCGGTGCTGACGGTTTGTCAATGCCGTTGATTTTGCTGACAGGTTTTATTACTACCCTGGCGACTTTAGCAGCTTGGCCAGTCACACTTAAACCAAAGCTATTTTACTTTTTGATGCTGACAATGTACGGCGGGCAAATCGCAGTTTTTGCCGTACAGGATATGTTGCTGTTTTTCCTGGTTTGGGAACTAGAATTAGTCCCGATTTACCTGATTTTGTCAATCTGGGGCGGCAAAAAGCGCCTCTACGCAGCAACTAAGTTTATCCTTTACACCGCAGGCGGTTCGCTGTTTATTTTGGTTGGCGCCCTGACAATGGCGTTTTATGGCGATACAGTGACTTTCGATATGCGGGCGATCGCAGCCAAAGAATTCGCCCCCAATGTAGAATTGCTCCTGTACACAGGATTTTTAATAGCCTACGGCGTCAAACTGCCAATTTTTCCCCTGCACACTTGGCTCCCTGACGCCCACGGCGAAGCAACCGCACCCGCCCATATGTTGCTAGCAGGAATTCTCCTGAAAATGGGCGGCTACGCCTTGCTGCGGATGAATGCCGGAATGCTCCCGGATGCTCACGCTACCTTCGCACCCCTCTTAGTAATTTTGGGTGTAGTAAACATTGTTTACGCCGCCTTAACCTCCTTTGCTCAGCGGAATTTGAAGCGCAAAATTGCTTATTCTTCAATTTCCCACATGGGGTTTGTGCTGATTGGGATAGCTTCGTTTACCGATTTGGGAACTAGCGGCGCCATGCTGCAAATGGTTTCCCACGGTTTGATCGGGGCCAGTTTGTTCTTCATGGTAGGCTGCACGTACGATCGCACGCACACCCTCATGCTCGACGAAATGGGCGGAGTAGGCAAGAAAATGCGTAAGGTTTTCGCCATGTGGACAGCTTGCTCTATGGCATCTTTAGCTTTGCCGGGAATGAGCGGTTTTGTCGCAGAATTGATGGTATTTGTAGGCTTTGCAACCAGCGACGCTTACAATCCGGTGTTCAAGGTTTGCGTGGTATTTCTGGCTGCTGTTGGCGTAATTTTGACTCCGATTTACCTGCTGTCGATGCTGCGTGAGATTTTCTACGGTTCTGAAAATAAGGAATTGGTGGAACACGAAGAATTGGTGGATGCGGAACCGCGAGAAGTGTTTATTATTGCTGCGCTGTTAGTGCCGATTATTGGCATTGGTTTGTATCCGAAGATGCTGACTCAGGTTTACGATGCGACGACTGTTCAGTTGACTGCAAGATTGCGCGATTCTGTGCCTTCGTTGGTGGCTAAGGCTGCTGCGGATCGAACTGTGTCTCTGCGCGCTCCGGCGATCGAGCCGAGTAAGTTGTAATTTGCACTGGATGCGAGAAAGAAAACCCCCAAACTCAGTTTAAAAATCGGGTTTGGGGGTTTTCTATATACTTTAATCTTGGAGGCAGAAACCGGGTTGTTTTACTAAAATACTGCATCATAATCTTTAAAACTTGTGAAAAACCCGGTTTCTTTGGTATTTATGCGTGCGGGACTATACTTCTTAAAACAAATTATTTAAATGGGGAGTTTTTAACCGCAGATATCAGCAGATAAACACAGATGAACGCTGATAGGGTTTCCAGAAGTCTTGGTCTGCGTTCGGAAGTTAATTCGCTCAACTTTCCAAGAAGCAGCGATCGGCGATAATAGATAGGATAGCATTTTGATTGTAGCTGTTGGAAGATGAGAATCTAACCTTCAATGCAAAGTTTGTTGGTACTCAGCTAGAAAGTTATAGCCCAATAGGGGGACGAAAAAATGAGTGAGGATATAGTAGGATCGAAAGATGCTGTCGTGGTATCGGCGGAAAGCATGAAGAGCGATGATATCCGCGCGACGATCCAATCAAATATTGACTTTGTGAATGCACTATTTGAAGAGCTTCTGAATCCCTCAGAAATTTCTCACCACGCACTCCTCAGTTACTACGTCGATTACTACCTCGCGCAGGTGAACAATGGCGGTTTTGCTCAGTTTGTCTATAACACAAGGTGGAAGCCTGCGGTCATTGCGCTAGTCAAAGAAGGCCTTCAGCAAATCGGCGCGACACAACATACCGATCTTTTTGCAAAAGGAGAGGCGTTGGTTACAGCAGGAAAGACAAAGTTAGCATCGTTCTTTTCGAGTGGGTTATTCGGCGAAAATGCTGAGAGAGACAGGCTAAATGGCATAAATGAGAACTTTTATTCGATCGAACAAGAGGAGAGTCTCGAACGATTAAATGCTAACTGGTTAAAAGCGCGCCCCGGTCTGATTGTTGTAGCAGAAGATCGAATCCAACAGGAAGTCACTCGACGAGCATTGAGTATTTCCGATCGCGAGGCCCGGCTCGCCCAGGCCCGTGCTGCCGAGCCGAGATACATGAAACTGATACGAGCCTTGTGCGATGCAGCCGGCCATACGCTTGAGCGCGTTACGGCAGGCGATACTATGAATGAGTACGGTGGTGAAAGAATACTCGCTTGGCACTTTATTACTGACAATGGGCATCACTTCATGATGGAGGCTGACGGGAAGGCAATGATGTTTTCTGGAAAGTCCAAGGAACAGATTGCGGAGCTGGTAGTGGTATAACTATGCGGCCAAATTAATAGTTAGGTTGATGCACTATTTTTTTTAGTCTTTACTCTTAATTTTTATTGTTTCGATATTTGCTAGAATAGAAGCGAATACTAACCAAACTGCAACTCATGCTAAAAACCATCGAAGGCATTTATCAGAATGGGCAGATTCAGCTCGCCTCGCTACCACAAGATATTAGCGATCGCTCTCAAGTTCTCGTCACCTTTCTCGATCCAAACAAAATAGATCCAATTAAACTGCGCCAACTGATCGATCAATTAGAAACAATCGCAGGTATTCAGCAAGGTTTCGAGGAACTCAACGCCGGACTTACTCGCCCTATCGAAAATTTTGTCCAAGAAATGCAGCAGAAATATGACATTTCAGGTTGAAATTACCCCGATCGCCTCTTCTGAGATTGAGCAAGCCTACCGCTGGTATCGAGAGCGCAATCCCGATTTTGCCGATCGCTGGTTTCGAGGTTTGATGAATGAAATCGCAACACTCCAAGAAAAACCTCGGCGCTGTGGCTTAGCAGTTGAAAGCGAGATTTTTCCTGAAGAAGTTCGGCAGTTACTTTATGGGAAATCCAAAAACATTTACCGGGTCTTGTTTGCGATTCGAGATACTACGGTTTATGTATTGTATGTCCGCCATAGCGCTCGATCGCCCTTAACGGCAGATGACTTGAATGAACTAGAAGGTGGAGTTGAGAATTTTTAGGAACCGATCGTGCCTCGATCGTCATACCCAAGACTTCAAAATTACCAATCGATCGCCGTAAAATTCGGTGGGATAGCCCTTTTCTTTTTTAGTCTTAATTGTTCTTGTTTCTATAATTGCCAGAAGAGAATAGAATACTAATTAATCTCAAACCCACGGATCGAGCTTAAATTCTGCCTCTAAAAAATCAATAAAACAAGTTATTTTTGCTGGATAAAAACGGCTGCGACGATATACCCCATTAATTGGTAACGGAGTTGGTTGATAATCCTCCAACACAACCTTGAGATCGCCCCGGTAAATTTCATCACCAAACATCCAGACCGGCGCTACCGCAATCCCCAAACCCGATAACACTGCTGCTCGAATCGCCACAGAACTATTAGTTTGAAAACAACCCCCAACTTGCACCTTGATAGTGCCATCTGTTCCTTGAAAATGCCATTCATTGCCTGTTGACAGATGCGTATAGACAATACAATCACGATCCACTAAATCATCCGGTGTTTGAGGTTCTCCCGCTTGCTCAAAATAGCCTGTTGTTGCCACTGTGACGCGGCGAGTCGTGCCAATGCGATGGCTAATCAGGGAACTATCGGGACGATTACCAATGCGGATCAACAGGTCTAATCCATTCTCTACAATGTCCACAAAACTATCGGCCATCATCAGATCGATCTTGACATCGGGATAGCGTTTCATAAAGGCTTTTAAACGGGGGACAATCTGCTTTTCCCCAAACAGCACGGGACAGCCCAATCGCAAAATACCTGTTGCTCGTTCTTTTCCTGTTAAACTGGCCTCCGCTTCGGCGACGGTTTCCAAAATTTGCTGACAGTATTGATAGTATCTTTTCCCCTCCTCAGTCAAACTCAAGTTGGTAGTTGAACGAGTGATTAATTGTACCCCCAGATATTTTTCCAGAGCGGCGATTTGCTTGCTAATTGTCGGTTGCGTCGTCTGTTGTTCCCGCGCTACGGCCGAAAAACTCTTCATTTCGATCGCCCGAACGAAAGTCTGCATACAGGCAATTCGATCCATACCGTACCTATTCCAAAATGGCATATAGTATATTCTATTATGCCTCCTTCTCAAAAAAATTGAAATAGATGATGATGTTCGCATCAACCATTCTCACCAAAAAACGAAGATGTTAAAACTCAAATCCCTCAGTCCTCTGTTCGCCACCCTCGCTATTGCTAGCGCTATCAGTGCGGGAGATGTAGCTGTACATAGCTTTTTGCCAAAATTCCAAAATACGGCAATAGCAGCCCCGGAAATAACGGTTCAGGAAAAGATCCAGATTATTACTAAAAGTAAAGGACAAGTTGGTAGTGGCGACCAATTGCGACGATTTTTCTATGGTGATTTATTACCATTAGGAGTACAACCCGGTGGGGCAGGCATGGTGGTCAATCTCTACAACAAGGCCAACAATGTTACCTTCTCTTACTGTGCAACCTTTGATGTTGTTGTCGCTGTGAAACAAGGGAGAGTAGCGAGTTTTCCCGCCGCTGAAGTGAAGTAATTTGCCTGTTCCCTTGCTGAGTGTAAGTAAGGGAAAATTCGCGATATATATAATTGAATGGATATTTAACATGGAACTTCAAGACTTCTTTGCATTGTTACATCCGGCGATCGCCATTATCGTGGTTTTTCCCTTAATCGGCATTGTGGTGAATCGCGCCCTACTCACCCGTCAACGTCGTCTGCAAGTTGCCGGTGGCGAAAAAAGTAAAATTCCGCCCGTAGTAGGTTCCGAGCACGTAGCGATCGGTAGTTGGTTGAGCCGCTCAGTTGTAGGGGTTGCCCTACTGGGAATGGCCTATCCCATTTTTTCAAAAATGCTCAGTAACGACACCCTTACTAAAGAACCATTTCGAGTCTTTTTTGTCATCGCCATTTTCCTGTTAAGCATTGCTTCTTTCACGCTACTATTTAAGGCAAATGTTAAACTATGGCGAGGCATTTTTGCCACTTTTACGGGAATGGGATTGATGATTTTAGGGTTTCAACCAGAAATCTTTCGTCGAGATAATGAATGGTTTGTTTCCCATTACTACTACGGTATTACAGCCGCTTTATTAATGATTTTTTCAGTGGCGATCGTCCAAGATATTTATCAGGATAGACAAAATCGCTGGCGCACCGCTCATATTATTCTCAATTGTTTTGCTCTACTGCTGTTTATCGGTCAGGGAATGACTGGTACAAGAGATTTACTAGAGATTCCCCTCCATTGGCAATCACAATACATTTATCAATGTGATTTCACCAATAAAACCTGTCCGCAACCCAAATAAAACGGTAATTTTCAAATGATGAAATCAAGAGTTTTTCCCCTGGAAGCTGATGTGCGTTTCTCGGATGAATCTGCTACGGTGACTGAAATTATTAAGACTAAAAATGCTAGTATCGCTATTTGGGGAGTCAAGCCTGGGCAAATTGTAGAAGCTCATTGTCACCCGGATGGACAAGATACCTGGGTGATGCTACGGGGCGCTTTGACGTATTATTTAGGGAATGGTCAAAGCCAAAGCTTGAATGCTGGTGAAGTTGCGATCGCAGACAAAAATCAGATTCATGGTGCAGTGAATGACAATAGTGAAGATGCTGTGTTTATCTCCATTTATTCTGCTCCCCAAATTGGCTATGAAAAGGCATCACTTTAAACTAATTTAATGTAAAGTTTTATAGTTTAAATGAGTCGTGAAACTCTCTTCTGTTTCGGTTTTTCGCGTTCTTCGCGTCTTCGCGGTTCGTTTAAAATTTTTGAATTATTGCCTGAATTCATTTTATAAAATCAACATCAATAAAAAGAATGAAAGTTGCCAATAAAGTGCATATAATTTTAATGAAAGTTCCTGCCCCGATGTATCTTGGCATAGCTGTTTTGATTTTTGCAACTTCTAATTCTGTTACTAAAAAAATAGTTGAGATTGGTCAAAATCATGCGATCGATGGCAGAAATCCCATCTCACTGTGCAATGTTTTATTTGTGGGTAATATCTGTGCTTTGGGGTTAATGACTCTAATTTTTCATCAAGATTGGCAACCGCAGACTCTGAAAGCTTTGACTGGTAAAGATTGGATTAGTTTAACCATTACAGGTATTTTATCGGGGGCGATCGTTCCTGCGTTAATTTTTCAAGCCCTCGGACAGACAAATATTACTAATATCGTGTTAATTGGGCGTATCGAACCAATTTTAACCCTGGTGTTGGGTGTTTGGCTGTTGGGATCGCGGGTCAATTTTTGGGCAAGTGCAGGGGCTCTGGTTTCCTTGGCTGGGGTGATAGTGACTGCTTTTTTAGGGAGTTCAGGGCCGATGATGACGATGGCTGGATTTCAAATTGGAATAGGAGAAATTTGTGTGGCGATCGCAGCGATCATTGGTTCCATTGCTACCGTCGTTGGTAAACTGCAATTACAATCGATTCCCTTGGGAATTTTTACAATTTATCGCAATATTCTGGGGACGGTAATTTTTTTCCTATTGGCTAATCTCCTTTACGGGCCAAACCATTTTGCAGAAGTGTTATCTCCTTTTCTGTGGCAATGGATGATAATCTATGCGGCGGTTATTGTCGTCCTGGGTCAATTATGTTGGTTGGCTGGTTTAAAAAATGCAACTTCAACGGAACTCAATTTAGCCAGTTTATTGAATCCAATTGCAGCTATAGTTATGGGATATTTAATTTTAGGGGAAGCTCCTACTTTAGCTCAATATTTAGGGGGAAGTTTGTTGTTTGTGGGGATTGTCTTGGGTTTTATTGGCAACCTATATGAGGCTAAAATAAATCGACAATTAGTTGACCTCAATCCTCGGGATGCTATGGAAACTGCGATCGGTTTCCGGGGAGTTTAATGCTTTAAGGAGGAAGCTTTTTATGAAACGCCGCTATTTCAACTTTGCTAGTATTACCTTTGTGTCAACAATTGCGATCGGCTGCATCAAAACCGCTGGCGATCGAACTGCTATTGCGTCATCCGGTACTTCTGAAACAATGCCAACGCCTGTGGCAGCTTCCCCTCCAACTAAGCCAGTGACGACACCCGCAACGGCTCAACCCGCAAAAGTTCTAACTTCTGGCACTTTTGTCGATGGCGAACACCCCACCAAAGGCACTGCCCGCATTGTCCAGAAAGGGGATGAGCGCATTCTGGAACTCGATCGAGCATTTCAAACCTCAACGTCTGGTCCTGATTTGGTCGTGATTTTGCACAAATCGCCCGATGTTATTGGCTCGACAGTTCCCCCAGCCTATCCCATCAAGAAAGGGGACTATGTGTCGATCGCGCCACTCAAGTCATACAGCGGTGCTCAAAGCTATGTGATTCCTGCCAGCATCAACTCAGAAGATTTTGCTTCGGCGGCAATTTGGTGTCGCAAGTTCAATGCCACCTTTGGTGCTGCCAGACTTCAGAGATTGAGTTCCGCAAGGCTCTGACCAATAATTTCTTGATGCTACAAGAAAGAGGATTTATCCGTGGAATCAATCAAAAATCAAAAATCAAAAGTCGAATGACTGACCAAAACAAAGCAATCGTTCTCCAGTTCTACAAAGCTTTTGACGATCGCAAAATGGAACAAGCCTTAGAACTGTTAGCGCCGAATTTTATTGCTCGCATGGCCGGAATGCCAAAGCCATTAAACGGGGAGGAGTTCAAGCAGTTCGGGATGTCGTTTTATCTAGCTTTCAGTCAGGGTGAACACGTTTTTGATGAGGTCATAGTTGCAGGTGATAAAGTGGTGACGTGCGGAAAATTCACAGCAACACACCTCGGAGAATTTCAAGGTTTGCCACCCACGGGAAAACAAATTAGCTTAGCTGTTATGCACATCGATCGCATCGAAAACGGCAAAATCGCGGAGCATTGGGGCCAGGGCGATGCACTGGGATTAATGCAACAGTTAGGGATTGTATTCTTGCCTGGGCCAAAGCTAATACCGCACATTTTGAGAGGTGCTGTGTCTAAACTGTTTCAGAAATCTGCCTAGATTTGCATACCCACGGAGTTTGCTATGATTCGCCCGATCGCGCCCGATGACACGACTGCATTAATCGCCTTAGTTGAGGCAATTGGATTCGAGCCGCACGAGACCGAAGAACTCGCCCTCATGCTGGCAGACCACTTCGACGGCAAAAATAGCCAAGACATCTGGCTCACCGACGATGACGACGGGCTGGTGGGGGTCGCCTATGTTGCGCCGGAACGAATGACCGAGGGGACGTGGAATCTATATCTAATTGCCGTCCACCCCGATCGTCAGCAGCAAGGACGCGGTGCAGCACTGCTAGCCCACGTCGAACAGATGTTAGCGCAGCGCGGCGATCGCGTGCTACTTGTGGAAACATCGGGACTGGAGAGCTTCGAGTACGTTCGATCGTTCTACCGCAAGAGCGGTTACGACGAGGAAGCACGAATCCGCGAGTTCTACAAGGCGGGCGAGGACAAGATCGTTTTCCGTAAAGCGCTGAACTAACTTGTTGCATAATCAACGCCTACGTCGATAAAATCATTCAGACTTTTGAAATTGTATACTGCCCTATTAAGGACTAATCTCCGGAGAAAAACCGATGAACGAACCTGATAAAAACAAGCAGATCGTCCAGAACTTTATCCAAGTGGTTTGGAACGGTCGCAATCTCTCGGCATTGAAAGATTTATGGGCAGAAGATTGTGTAAACCATGCGATGCTAGGAACAGACAATCGCGGTCTTAATGCGCTGCGGATCTATCATGATTCATTCTTTGATGATTTTTTCTCCGCTTTCCCCGACATCGAGATTGAGATCGTGCAGCAGGTTGTCGAAGGCGATCGAATCGCGACATATATCACTAGCCAAGGTACACACAGTGGCACGTTTTATGGCACTCCACCAACAGGTAAAACTATTTCAACATCCGTAATCCGGATCGATCGCGTTCGAGACGGAAAAATTGCCGAACATTGGTCTGTTTCCGATGCGGCAGGTTTAATGCAACAACTTCAATCCTGAATTCCAGCAATTTGAGAATGTGTTGTCTACATTCGCTAGGAGAATATATGTCCTCGGACTTGAACTTTGTTGAATATATTCTGGATCAAATAAACCAAGCGGGGCAAGTCTCTTTCAAAAAAATGTTTGGCGAATATGCGATCTACTGCGACGAGAAAGTCGTCGCGCTTGTTTGCGATAACCAACTGTTCATAAAGGCGACTGCTGGTGGGCGATCGATGATTGATAGTATCGTAGAAGCCCCCCCATACCCAGGTGCAAAACCATACTTTCTGATTGGAGAACAGCTTGACGATCGGCATTGGATGTCGAATCTTATTCGTTTGACAGCAAGTGAGCTTCCGGCCCCAAAACCAAAGAAATCAAAGTTCAAAAAGGCAAAAATATGAAATTTGGTTACACCATTATCTACGTCTCGTCGGTTGCAGATGCACTGACCTTTTACAAGGAGGCATTCGGCTTTGAAACGCGCTTTTTGCATGAGTCTGGCGAGTATGGCGAGTTGAACACGGGCGAAACGGTTCTTGCTTTTGCCTCCCATGCGATGGGTGAAATGAATCTTGACGGACATTATCAAAAAAGCGATCTCAGTGCTACACCCTTTGGAGTTGAGCTGGCGTTTGTCGCCGATGATGTAGCATCTGCCTATACCAAGGCAATTGCTGCTGGAGCGGTTTCTGTCAAGGAGCCGACCATAAAGCCTTGGGGTCAAGTGGTTGCATATGTTCGTTCTAGAGAAGGATCATTAATTGAGCTTTGTTCTCCGATCGGCGACTAACAACGCCCATGCACAACGACCGTAAAAACTTAATCGGCGTTGATTGGGAATATTGGGCTGCTTTAGTTATCTACTAGCGACCCAGTTAAACTAGCTAGAGAGCAAACTAATTCTGCGATATCCACAGGCTGAGTCAGACAAATCTGGAAACCAGAGCGAAGAGCTTGCCGACGATCGCCAGAACTTGCAACAGCGATCAGTGCGATCGTGGCAATTTGCTTGCCTTGCGCTGACTCCAGCTCTTTGATTTGATGAACGAGCGTGTATACTTGGTCGTCTGGCATATCTGTGTCAATGACTAAGGCTTGAGGTTGTGTTAGATCGAAAGTCTGTAGCGCCTCGATTGTGGAGGTAGCGATCGCTACTTGTACCCCGTGAGATTCCAGTTCCGATCGCAAAAAACCTCCCATTTCTGGACTAACAATAAGAACGCGCAAGCCTGTCAAATCCCGTAAACCAAACTTAAATTCAGGCAGTTGATTTTTTCCCCATTCACACATTAACTCGATGATCGGGCTGAGAGTTTCACCTAAAGGCGTGATGGAGTATTCTACTCGTCGAGGCATCTCACGATAGGCTTCTCGATCGATCAAACCATCTTTTTCCAACTCCCGCAATTGCTGCGTCAAAATTTTTGCGGAGATTCCAGGAATAAGATGTTTCAGTTCTCCAAAGCTTTTCCTGTGCTGCCTTAGCCACCACAGAATCACACTTTTCCACTTTCCACTAATGCGTTCAATCGTCAGCTCAACTGGACATCCAAATTTCATAGGTAAAACATTTCCATTAGTATCCATTTGGTAACTATAGATGTGACTGTGCTACTCTCGATTCAGCGTTGGGTGAGTGCCCTTCGCGCAAATAATATCGAAGTCTCGTCGCACTGTCCATTCTTTTCAGTGTCTGACCAACTTGTGGATTGTCTGACTATACTCGAAAAAGGAACGATCGCAATGTCTACACCAATTGGATTACCGCCTATCTTTGAAAGCACTCCTATAGAGTTGGTGCCAAGCCAACAAATCGCTGAATTTCCTGCCAATACATTTCTAGAAAGTATTGCGATCGACTCTGACAATACGTTATTTATTGCCAACCATTTTGAAGGAAAGATCGTTCGCATCGGGCAAGATCGAATCCCCGTAACTCATGCCACGATCTCAGGTAAGGCAGCAGGTCTAGCTTTTCTGTCAGAAACAGAACTATTGCTGACAGGTTGGAATCAAGACGGAATTTCCACCATCTTTAAAGTTTCATCTCAAGGTTCAGTAGAAACTTTACTAACAATGCCAGATGCAATCTTCCTGAATGGAATCACGCATTTGACTGGTAGTCGCTATGCGATCGCTGATTCCTATCGAGGTGCGATTTGGGAATTAGATGTAGCCCAAGTCAGCACTCGCATTTGGCTCGAACATCCTTTGTTGGCGCGAACCTCCGCAGAGCAAGAAATTCCCGGAGCTAATGGACTCAAAATCTTTAACAATGTGTTTTATGTATCGAATACCCAAAAGCAGCATATTGTTCGGATTCCGATTCTCGAAGATGCTGAGCCAGGGGAACCAACAATTTTTATCGATCGCGTAAACATTGACGACTTTGCCTTCGATCGCAACGGTAATCTCTACGGCACTACACACATTTATAACAGTGTGGTCAAGATTACACCAGATGGTAAAATAACCACGATCGCCGAAGCAGAACAAGGAATGGCAGGAACTACAGCCTTAGCATTCGGTCGTACTGGGCGCGATCGCACCAGTATTTACGTGGTAAGCAACGGTGGTATGTCATATCCATTGCCATCAGGAATTGAGTCGGCAAAAGTTGTACGTCTAGAAATTGGTGCTGAAGGATTACCGCTAATCTAGTTGGAAGTTTTTTGCATGAATCCATTGAATCAATCTGACGATCCTCCAGTAACTGTTGATATTCTGCAACAAGTCAAGCCTGGTTGTGAGGATGAATTCGATCGAGTTTTGAGCGATATATTAGTCGCTGCTGCGGCATTTGAAGGACATTTGGGAGTGAATATCTTCCGTTCAAGCGATCGCAGCAACCGAGAATATCGCATCGTCTTCAAGTTCGACCATTTGAGTAATTTGACCAGTTGGGAAAATTCTCCAATTCGTCATCGGCTTTTGGAACGAATCAAGCGGCTAACTGTTAATTCCAAGTATCAACGGCTGACGGGGTTAGAGACATGGTTTACCTTGCCAATTCAAGGGGCGATCGTGCCACCGCCCCGTTACAAAATGGTACTCGTTACTTGGCTAGTGATTTTTCCATTGATTAACATCATTCCACCCTTCTTAAATCAATTGCTTTTTCCATTGCCAACTTTGTTACGCAGTGCGATCGGTGCAGCTTTCATGGTTTCGTTAATGACCTACATCATCATGCCACGGGTGACAAAGTTATTTGCTAAGTGGCTCTATCCAAAGTAGAATACTCTTAAGTTCATTCATGAACTAAGGTCACGATGAAACCACTTTGTACGGATTGCCAAAAGTCGATCGAATGTCAAGGCTATCTACGATAGGATGATTGGCAACATTAGAATTTGAGCTGTTGATGACACTCATTATCACACCGATAATTTTGAAGTAAATTCGGGTAAAAAAATGAATCAACCGATATGTGCGATCGCTGGATTTGGAGCAGGAGTGAGCATGGGCGTAGCCAAGGCATTTGCCAAGGAAGGCTACAGTTTGGCACTCATGGCTCGGAATTTGGAAAAACTAGAAGTAAATGCTCAAGAACTCCGTCAGGCAGGCTATACGGTTTATACCTTTGCAGCAGATGCCGGGAATCAAGAATCCTTAATTCAAGCTTTTACTGAGATTCGCAAATTGGCAGATCCAGAAGTATTGATTTATAATGCCGCCGTGATGGCGATGGGTAAGCCTAGCGAACTAACACCTGAGAAGTTAATCGCCGATTTTAATGTGAATGTCATTGGTGCCTTGGTTGCAGCACAGCAGGTGATTCCAGCGATGAAAACAAGTAAGAAAGGCACAATCTTGCTCACAGGTGGAGGTCTAGCATTATATCCAGATGCGGATTTAGTCTCTTTGGCGATCGGCAAATCAGGGCTAAGGAGTTTGACATTTTGTCTAGCTCAAGAATTGAAGGAGTTTGGGATTCATGTAGGTACTGTGACTATCTGTGGCACAGTAGAAGTCGGTACGCATTTCGATCCTGATGCGATCGCTAAATCTTATATTGCGCTACACAATCGATCGTCAGCAGATTCTGAAGTCGAAGTGATTTACAAATAATAATTTCTTCTGACAACCCTCAACTACTTTTCAACTACAAAAGACGATGGATACTACAAGTCCAGGAGAGCTGTTTGATATCAAATCCGGCTGCATCGGAATGATATAGAGTCCAAGGCAGTGCCGTTTCCCTACCGCGATGAATTGTAGGGACACGGCACTGCCTTGGACTCTGTCTTCTCCGTT
Organism: Microcoleus sp. PH2017_08_TRC_O_A; assembly: GCF_020738665.1. Classification (NCBI taxonomy): domain Bacteria; kingdom Bacillati; phylum Cyanobacteriota; class Cyanophyceae; order Oscillatoriales; family Microcoleaceae; genus Microcoleus; species Microcoleus sp. PH2017_08_TRC_O_A. The sequence goes on along the minus strand of NZ_JAEQCE010000030.1, from coordinate 3,798 downwards.
TATATCATTCCGATGCAAACAGATTTGATATTAGATATTACAAAAAGGCGAAGATTTCATGAGCTTACTTTCAGCAACCATTAAGACTACCGTTACAGCTAGTCAAACAGCGGCTTTTGAGCATATTGTGCCTATTGACCTCACTTCTATATTTAAAGGTTATGGGCTGCTACCATCTGTCACGGGGATTAAGAACCAAGTTGGAAATTGGGACATCGCAGGGCAAACCCGCACTGTACATTTATCAGATAATAGCTCCGTCCAAGAGCTACTGACAAAATATGAGCATCCGCGATACTTTAGCTACACGGTTAGCGGTTTTACTGGGGTGCTGGGGTTTCTTACAACTTCTGCGAATGGCGAGTGGTGGTTTAGTATCAACTCATCAGGTCAGACTACGATCGAGTGGCGTTATACATTCAATGCACGGTCTGTTTTAGCGGTTCCAATCCTTTGGTTGATTACCAATTTACTCTGGCGCAACTATATGAATAATGCGCTGCAACGATCGAAAGCACTGATTGAGTAGAATATGACCTAACCAGCGATCGCATTCGGAATCGATCCAAGTCCTTACATCCAGAGTTTATAAAATGCCAGAAAAACAGCCCTTAACTATCGATTTTACTCAGAAAGATGATGTTATGAAAGTTGTCCCCCGATTGCCGCTGCGATCGAGCGAAAATTTGGGCTGGAATGAAATTCATGTTCAACAACATTGTCAACCCGCTTGGGAATCACCTGAATACGCTCACACTACACATATTGTGGTTGTCGGACTCAGTTCGGATTTGGTTCAGACAGAACGTTGGTTTGATGGACGCAGGCAGCAAGAGCAGATTGGCGGCGGAAATAATATTGCGATCGTCCCGGCAATGGTTCAGCATCGGAGCAGTTGGAATCAAGAAGCCTCCTTTTCCGTGTTATCCCTTGAACCCGATCGCTTGACTAAAATTGCCTATGAATCATTTACAACGGAGCGGATCGAACTCATTCCGCATTATGCAATGCAGGATACATTCATCGATCGCATTGGCAAGTCCCTGACAGCAGAACTTACAGAGGATCGATTTGGCAGTCAGTTATTGGTAGACTCCTTGAAGATCGCACTTTCAATTCATCTGTTGAGGCATTATTCAGATTGGCACAAACCCTTGCGCGACTACCAGGGAGGGATGCCGAAGTGGAAAATGCAACGAGCGATCGCATATATCCACGATCATTTAGCTGAAAATCTAACTATTGCAGCGATCGCCGATGAATTAGAGATGAGTCAATATTATTTCTCACGGTTATTTAAGCAATCGATCGGTGTATCACCCTATCGATATGTAATGGAGCAAAGAATCGAATCAGCAAAACATTTATTGAAAAAAACTCCACTACCAATTTCGATGATTGCCGATCGGGTTGGTTTTGCCAATCAAAATCAATTGACAATCCAATTTCGGAACTTGACGGGTACAACACCTAGCAACTATCGCAAACACTTTTGATGTCCAGCCTCATAGCAAGATTCTAATAAATGGGGCAAGAATCAATGATTAATCCGGATTTTTTCTGACGCGATCGTGAGTCAGCAGAAATCTTTGCTAGGCTTGACTGCGTACTGAGGTACGGCGGAAGATGAACTTTATCGTTTCACTTCCAAACTAAAACGATTCGGGTTAGCTTAAAGGAGACAAAAATGAGCAGAAAGTTGAATTTAAGTAGATTTGCCATCTCTCTCATAGCCGTTATTAGTTCCCTGAGTCCCTTCTTAGCCGATTTCAATGAAACTCATGTTTTCAATCCACTTTGGCCGCCACACGCCAAATTTCATAACGGACAAACGATGACTGTGGGTCTTATTTGCGGGATTATATCGCTTTATTTTCTATGGTTTCGCAAGGTTTCTACTGACATTGAAAACTTAAAGATGTCTTGCTTATTTGCGGCTCTTTACTGGATGGCAATGGCACCAGCAATTCTCTATCCTGGAACGGCATTCGCTGACCCAGAATATGGTGGTCTTCAATCATTTTCATTAGGGGGTTTCCCAATTACACAAGTTCACATGGATTTTCTATTTTTTATCATTTTGGGAATTTGCTACTACACGGAAAGCAATCGAATGAAAAAATCTTCATAAATTTCGTGAAATTTCATGGAACATACTAAGGTTTTCTCAAAGAGCCGGAAAACTTTGGCTGAGGCTGAACTCTAAAACGCTGCGATCGATTTGAACGATCGCAAGAATCATCTACTTCAAAGCTCAGTTTCAGACTTTATAGATCGTTCAAACAGAAGGAGAATCTCCATGAATTATGAAAAGTTCGAGATGCTTGACGACCAAAATGCCTGTGCGCTGCTGATTGACCACCAAGCAGGATTAATGTTATTTTGCGGTGATATTGACCCAATTCACCTTCGCAACAACTGCATCGCGCTGGCAAAAGTGCTTAAACTGCATAACATTCCGGTCGTGATGTCCGCTGCCGCGTTCGGACCCGCAGGGCCTCTGGGTCCGTTCCTACCGGAAATACTGAAGCTGTTCCCCGACGTACAGCCCATCTATCGCACCAAAATCAATTCGATGCACGATCCACGTATACGAGAAGCGATCGAAGCCACCGGTCGCAAAAAAGTGATCGCGGCTGGCATCACAGCAGACTTCTGTGTTGGGATTCCCGCAAAGACTCTGGCGGCGGAGGGCTACGATGTTCGACTTGTCATGGACGCTTCGGGGAACTATAGCAATCAGGTGCTGGCAGCCTCAACCGCCAACCTGACTCAATACGGCGTGAAGGTAACCAACTGGCTCAGTGTGGCTTGTGAACTTCAACAGGACTGGGCGATCGAGAAGACGGCACAAGGACTGCTGGAGATCTATCGCGAGCATCTGCCGGAGTGGTCTATGCTACAACTTACGTCGGACACCTGGAAATCCTTGCAGAAGTAGTTTTAGAGGTCGATTCTCCGAAACCGAGAAACACGGTCAATGACCCGCCGCTAATACGCAATCGACTTGGAAAAAGGTCGAGAATCGATAGGAATCGATCGCACCGAGTAGGATGCTCGGTCAGAAGCTGTCTTAGTGCGTCAGAACTTTAGTTAATTCTGAACGCTGCGATCGATTTGAACAATCGCAAGAATCACCTAACTGATTCTAGATATTCCGCAAGAAAGGTCTATCTTTTCATCCCATAACCAAGGTATTTTTTCTAGCCAAACCCGATAGTTTCGTTGCGCCTCGTTTCTTATTCCCTAACAATTTAACTGAGGTATATCAGTATGCATCGAGCAAAACTCGCCAGATGGTTGCTTATCACCGCAGCTATTTCCACCCTGACGATACCCATTGGAGTTGATGCAGTTTTGTTAGCAAACGGTCACATGAACAACCCGGCTTGGTTGCCTCACGCCAAACTCCACTGTGCCATGTCTTTCTTTGCGGCTGCCTCGTTGGGAAGTGCCGCTTTAGCAATTTTAAAAGTGCGTCCCACCAGCGATCGCTTTTCAATGGGTTTGGCTGCATTTCTCGGATCTGCGTTCTGGGTTGGGCTAATTGGCGCGGGGTTTTGGCCTGGAACATCCTATGGTTTCCTCAACGATCCGGTTCTGGGAACCGTTCGTGAGCCTGAATTGGGTGGTATCTCGATTTATCCAAATGTTGTGGCAGCAATGCTCACGATTGCGATCGCAGTCGTTGGTTATTGGTTAACTGGGCAGCAAAAATCAATTGAACGATCTAAGTAAAAGTTTGCACATCAAAAAAGGAAAATGAAATGAAAATTGGCATTATTGGTGCTGGCAACA